>JAEZKX010000138.1 GCA_023436025.1 Pseudomonadota bacterium
GTGCTGCTGCGCCTCGTCGGCGATGGCCTGCGCAGGGATCTCGACCCCGTTGACCCGCACCGCCACGAAGGCTGGCGCCAGCGCCGCCCCCGCCGCGGCTTCGCCCCGCTTGTGGATGCGGATGGTCGCGGTGGCGGCCGAAGCGCCGCCGCCGCTGCCGCACCCGCAGCCGCCGCTGCCACATCCCGAGGGCATTTGCGGCTCGGGGTGCGCAACTACATCGTCGGGCCGGGCGCTCATGTCGCCTGCCCGCTTTGCGCCCGCTGGCGCGTGTCGACCTCGTTGGCGTAGGGCTGGGCCAGGGCGGACGCGTCGGTCGGGGCGCGCGCATGGCCGATCGGCGCGCGCGTGCGCACGATCTGGTAGCCGGTGCGGAACAGGTACCAGATCGGCGCGCTCCAGATGTGCACCAGCCGCGTGAAGGGCGTGACGAGGAACAGCACCAGCCCGAGGATGATGTGCAGCTTGAAGATCACCCCGACTTCGTCGAGCTGGCCGGGCGCCGAGGGGTCCAGCACCAGGATGCCGTGGGCCCAGCGCATCAGCTGCACCATTTGCCGGCCGTCGAGGTGCTCCATGCTCCAGTAGATCGTGGCCAAGCCCAGGCACAGCTGCAGCCAGATCAGCACCAGCACCGCGATGTCGGCCCAGGAGGAGCTGCGCCGGATGCGCGGGTCGACCAGGCGCCGGTGCAGCAGCAGCGAACAGCCGATGAAGGCCGCCACGCCGGCGATGCCGCCCACCAGCATGGCCATCATCTGCTTGGTCTGGTTGGTCAGGCCCAGCGCATGGAACACGCCCAGCGGCGTGAGCAGGCCCACCAGGTGGCCGAAGAACAGCACGATGATGCCCAGGTGGAACAGGTTGGAGCCGATCAGCATCTGCCGTCGGCGCAGGAACTGGCTGGACTGCGAACGCCAGCCGTACTGGTCCTTGTCGAAGCGCAGGATGCTGCCGAACACCATCACGGTGAGCGCCAGGTAGGGGAACCACCCGAAGGCGAGCTGGTTGAGATACGCGTTCATGGCCTTCTTCCCTTCAACGTCGCAGGACGGCGCGCAGCCGCTCCAGGGCACCCGTTCCGCCCTGCGGCGCCGGGGTGCCGCCGAAGGTCACCGGCGCCTCTTCCCAGGTCGCGTCCACCGGCAGCGTCTCCTGCTGCGCGAGGCGCTGCCGCACCGCCTCGAGCGCGTCCGCATCGGGCGTCGTGCGCGCCAGCGTCAAAAGCGCGGTGAAGACGTCGGCGTAGGGGGTCTCGCGCTGCGCCAGCCGCTCGCCCAGCGCCGCGAACACATGCGCCGGCTGCCGCAGCCAGTCGCGCGCCTCTTGCCGCGGCAGCATGGAGACGAACTCCAGGAACAGCGGCAGGTAGTCGGGCAGCTCCGGGCCGTCCAGCAGCAGCCCTTGCGCCTCGTAGCGCTGCGCCAGGTCCACCAGCGCCTGGCCGCGCTCGCGGCTTTCGCCGTGCACGTGCTCGAACAGGTGCAGCGCCAACGCGCCGGAGGTGTCGAACAGCGCGCTGTAGCGTTCCTGCAGCGCGTAGATGTCGTCGCGTTCCAGTTGCGCGAGCAGTGGTTCCAGCGCGCGCAGGTCGCGCCCGGGCAATGCGCCTTCCACGTGCAGTGCGGTACGGATCTCGGGGATGGCCTGCTGCAGGTCGGTGCTCGGGTAGCCGAGCAGCACGCTGAGCGCCTTGGTGGTGCGGTTCATGTCGGCACGTCCATGTTCTTGTGCCGCGGCGCCAGCTTGGGGCCGCCGCCGAAGATGTCCCGGGTGCGCCCTTCGTTCTGTTCGCGGAAGCTGAAGCCGGCGGACCCGCGCAGCATGTAGGCGTCCTCGTCCAGCTCGCGCCGCACGGTGGGGATCACGTAGCGGTCCTCGTAGTTGGCGATCGCCATGATCCGGTACATGTCGTCCAGCGTCTCGGTGCTCAGGCCGACGCGTTGCGCGATGCCTTCGTCCATGCGCCCTTCCACCCGCTTGCCGCGCATGTAGGCGCGCATGGCCAGCATGCGCTCCAGCGCGAGGACCACCGGGGCCTCGTCCCCGGCCGTGAGCATGTTGGCGAGGTAGCGCACCGGGATGCGCAGCGAGCCGACATCGGGCATGCCGTCCTTGGCCGACAGCTTGCCCGCCTCGGCGGCCGACTGGATCGGCGACAGCGGCGGGATGTACCACACCATGGGCAGGGTGCGGTACTCGGGGTGCAGCGGAAAGGCGACCCGCCACTCCTTCATCATCCGGTACACCGGCGAGCGCAGCGCAGCCTCGATCCACTGGCGCGGCACGCCGTCGATGGCGGCCTGCCGCTGCACCTCGGGGTCGCGTGGATCCAGGATGAGGTCCAGCTGGGCCTGGTACAGGGCCCGCGGGTCTTCCACGGACGCCGCGGCCTCGATGCGGTCGGCGTCGTACAGCACCACGCCGAGGTAGCGGATGCGGCCCACGCAGGTCTCCGAGCACACCGTGGGCTGGCCCGTCTCGATGCGCGGGAAGCAGAAGATGCACTTCTCGCTCTTGCCGGTGGACCAGTTGTAGTAGATCTTCTTGTAGGGGCAGCCCGAGACGCACATGCGCCAGCCACGGCACTTGTCCTGGTCGATCAGCACGATGCCGTCCTCGGCCCGCTTGTAGATCGCGCCGGAAGGGCACGAAGCGAGGCACGAGGGATTCAGGCAGTGCTCGCACAGGCGCGGCAGGTACATCAGGAAGGTCTGCTCGAACTGGCCGTAGATCTCCTTCTCGACGCCTTCGAAGTTGTGGTCGCGCGCGCGCTTGGCGAACTCGCCGCCCAGCTGGTCCTCCCAGTTGCCGGACCACTCGATCTTGTGCAGGACTTCGCCGGTGACCAGCGAGCGCGGCTTGGCCACCGGCTGCGCCTGCAGCTCACCCGCGTTCTGCAGCCAGGCGTAGTCGTAGGTGAAGGGTTCGTAGAAGTCGTCGATTTCCGGCAGGTGCGGATTGGCGAAGATCTTGGCCAGGATGCGCCACTTGGACCCCTGGCGCGGCTCGATGCGGCCGTTCTTCTTGCGCACCCAGCCGCCGCGCCAGCGCTCCTGATTCTCCCAGTCTTTGGGATAGCCGATGCCCGGCTTCGATTCGACGTTGTTGAACCAGGCGTACTCCTGGCCCTCGCGGTTGGTCCAGACGTTCTTGCACGTGATGGAGCAGGTATGGCAGCCGATGCACTTGTCGAGGTTCAGCACCATCGGGATCTGGGCCCTGACTTTCATCGCTGGATCTCCTTGCGGGCGACCACGCCCTTGCCCCAGTCGGCGCTGCCCCCGCCTTCATGCACCGCATCGTCGGCAGCCTTGTCGAACCAGTTGATCTGGCTCATCTTGCGCACGATCACGAACTCGTCGCGGTTGGCGCCCACCGTGCCGTAGTAGTTGAAGCCATAGGCCAGCTGCGCATAGCCACCGATCATGTGCGTGGGCTTCATGTTGATGCGCGTGACCGAGTTGTGGATGCCGCCGCGCTGGCCGGTGATCTCGGAGCCCACCACGTTCACGAGCTTCTCCTGCGCGTGGTACATGATGGCCGAGCCGGGCATGATGCGCTGCGAGACGATGGCGCGCGCGGTCAGCGCGCCATTCACGTTGAACACCTCGATCCAGTCGTTGTCGTCGATCCCCGCGTCGCGCGCATCCGCCTCGCTCATCCAGACCGCGGGCCCGCCGCGGCTGAGGGTCAGCATGATCAGCGTCTCCGTGTAGGTCGAGTGGATGCCCCACTTCTGGTGCGGCGTCAGGATGTTGAGCTGGATCTCCTTGTTGCCGTTGGGCAGCTTGCCCAGCACCTGCAGCACCGTGCGCGTGTCGATGGGGGGCCGCCAGGTCGCGAAGCCCTCGCCGAAGGCCAGCATCCACGGATGGTCCTGGTACAGCGACTGCCGCCCGGTGATCGTTCGCCAGGGGATCAGCTCGTGCACGTTGGTGTAGCCGGCGTTGTAGCAGACGTTCTCGCTCTCGATGCCCGACCAGGTGGGCGAGGAGATGATCTTGCGCGGCTGGGCGGCCACGTCGCGGAAGCGGATCTTCTCCTCCTCGCGCCCGTGCGCCAGGTGCGCGTGCTCGCGGCCGGTGCTGCGGCTCAGCGCCTGCCAGGCCTTGACGGCCACCTCGCCGTTCGTTTCCGGCGCGAGGTACAGCACGGCCTCGCAGGCCTGGATGTCGGTTTCCATCCGCGGCCGGCCGGCGGCGGGACCCTCCAGCACCGTGCCATTGAGGCGCGCCAAGCCCGCGATTTCGGTCTTGGTGTCCCACTGGATGCCCTTGGAACCGTTGCCCAGCTCGTCGAGGGCCGGACCGACGGCGGTGAAGCGCGCGTAGGTGGCCGCGTAGTCGCGCTCGACCAGGAACACGTTGGCCATCGTGCGGCCGGGCACCGGGTCGATTTCCTCGCGGCCCCAGTCCCTGGGCTCGTAGGGCTGCGCGATCTCGAACTTGGTGTCGTGCCCGATGGGTTGCAGAACCACGTCGTGCTCGACACCCAGGACCTCGGGCGCCACCTGCGAGAACTTGTGCGCGATGCCGCGGAAGATCGCCCAGTCGGTGCGCGCTTCCCAGGCCGGGTCCACCGCCGCCGTCAGCGGATGAATGAAGGGATGCATGTCCGTGGTGTTGAGGTCGTGCTTCTCGTACCAGGTGGCCGTGGGCAGCACCACGTCGGAGTAGATGCTGGTGGTGGACATGCGGAAGTCGATGTTCACCATCAGGTCCAGCTTGCCCACCGGCGCCTGCTCGTGCCAGACGACCTCCGTCGGCCGCTCGATGCCGCCGCGCGCATCGTCGGTGCCGACGATGCCGTGCATCGATCCGACGAAGTGCTTGAGGAAGTACTCGTGCCCCTTGCCGCTCGCGCCCAGCACGTTGGAGCGCCAGAAGAACATGTTGCGTGGCCAGTTGCGCGGGTTGTCGGGGTCCGTGCAGGCGAGCTTGATCTCGCCGGCCTGCAGCAGCCGCGGCACTTCCTTCTGGACCTCGGCGTCGGCGTCGAACAGCCTGCGCCCGAGCTCCAGCGGATTGGTCTGGAAGTGCGGCGCCGTGGGCAGCCAGCCCATGCGCTCGGCGCGCACGTTGAAGTCGATGATGCTGCCGGACCAGTCGCCCGGCGGGGCCGTGGGTGAGAGGATGTCGTCGATGCGCAGCGTCTCGTAGCGCCACTGGTCCGTGTGGGCGTAGAAGAAGCTGGTGGAGTTCATCTGCCGCGGCGGACGCACCCAATCGGTGGCGAAGGCGATGGGCAGCCAGCCGGTCTGCGGCCGCAGCTTCTCCTGGCCCACGTAGTGGCTCCAGCCGCCACCGGACTTGCCGACGCAGCCGCACATGACCAGCAGCGCGATGATGCCGCGGTAGCTCATGTCCATGTGGTACCAGTGGTTCAGCCCCGCGCCCAGGATCACCATGGACTGGCCCTGCGTCTTCTCCGCGTTGCTGGCGAATTCGCGCGCCACCTGCACGATGTGGGCCCGCGGAACACCGGTGATCTTCTCGGCCCAGGCCGGTGTCCCCGGCACGTCGTCGTCGTAGCTGGCCGCCACGTACGCGCCGCCGAAGCCGCGGTCCAGCCCGTAGCTGGCGCAGAACAGGTCGAACACGGTGGCCACCAGCGCGGTGCCACCGCCGGCGAGCGCCAGCTCCCGCACCGGCACGTGGCGCTCCTGCACGTCGGGGTGGGCCGTCGCCACGAAGTCGTGTGGCGCCTGGCCGCCAAAGTAGGGAAAGGCCACGGCAACGATGCGGTCGTGCCGCTGCGCCAGCGTGCGCACCAGGCGCACCTCGCGCCCGCGCCCGTCCTTTTCCTCGAGGTTCCACTTGCCGGCCTCGCCCCAGCGGAAGCCCACCGATCCGAGCGGCACCACGGGTTCTCCGCTGGCCTCGTCCAGGGCCACGGCTTTCCAATCGGGCTGGTTGCTCTCGCCCAGGGCGTCGGGCAGGTCGGCCGCGCGCAGCAGGCGGTCGGGCACCAGCCGGCCGTCGCGCTGCGCCAGCCGTACCAGCATCGGGAAGTCGGAAAACCTGCGGGTGTAGTCGTCGAAGTACTCGACCTTGCGCTCGAGGTGGTACTCGCGCAGGACCACGTGGCCGAAGGCGATCGCCAGCGCGGCGTCGGTGCCCTGCTTCGGGTGCAGCCACAGGTCCGAAAACTTGGCTGCTTCGTTGTAGTCGGGCGAGATCACCACGCTCTTGGTGCCGCGGTAGCGCCCTTCGGCGTAGAAGTGCGCGTCCGGCGCGCGCGTGGTCGGGATGTTGGAGCCCCACACCAGCAGGAAGCCGGCGTTGTACCAGTCGGCGCTCTCGGGCACGTCCGTCTGTTCGCCCCAGGTCTGCGGCGACGAGGGCGGCAGGTCGCAATACCAGTCGTAGAACGACAGCAGGTTGCCGCCGATGAGCGACAGGTAGCGGCTGCCGGCGGCATACGAGATCATGGACATCGCGGGGATGGGCGAGAAGCCGGCGATGCGGTCCGGGCCGTACTCCCTGATCGTGTAGGCGTTGGCGGCGGCGATCATCTCGTTGACCTCCTCCCAGCTGGCCCGCACGAAGCCGCCACGGCCGCGCCGGCTGACCCAGGAGCGGCGCTTATCCTCGTCGCCCACGACGGACTTCCATGCGGCCACCGGCGGCAGCATGGCGCGCGCCTCGCGCCAGTGCCGCAGCAGGTGGCTGCGCACCAGCGGGTACTTGATGCGGGTGCCGGAGTAGAGGTACCAGCTGTAGCTGGCGCCCCGGGGACAGCCGCGCGGCTCGTGGTTGGGCAGTCCGGGGCTGGTGCGCGGATAGTCCGTCTGCTGGGTTTCCCAGGTGACGATGCCGCCCTTGACGTAGATCTTCCAGGAGCAGGAGCCGGTGCAGTTGACGCCATGCGTCGAACGCACGATCTTGTCGGCCGCCCAGCGCTTGCGGTAGGCATCCTCCCAGGCGCGGCTCTCGTTGGTGGCGATGCCGAGTCCGTCGGAGAACTCCTCCTTGGGCTGGCGGAAGAACGTGATGCGGTCGAGAAAGTGGCTCACCGTGGTTTCCTTCGCTGCGTGGGGGCCTTCATGCCGCGGGCTCGGAACGCGGCCCCATCACCTCGGTGCGGCGCACCTCGGTCAGGTACATCCAGATCAGCGACACCCACACAATGCCGTACAGCAGCATGAAGGCGCTGGAGCGGATGCCGGTCAGGTCCAGCAGGCCGCCGAACATGATGGGCAGGACGAAGCCGCCCAGGCCACCAGCCAGTCCGACGATGCCGGAGATGGTTCCGATGTTCTGCGGATAGTCGTCCGAGATGTACTTGAACACGCTCGCCTTGCCGAAGGCCCAGGCGATGCCGAGCACGAACATCAGCACGGTGAACACGTAGACGTTCAGGCCGATGTGGAAGGTGCGCGGGCCGTTGACCGTGTCGATGGTGAACTGCGTCTGCGGATACGACAGCAGGAACAGGCAGACCCAGCTGACCCACATCACCCACCAGGTGACCGCGTGGGCGCCGTAGCGGTCCGACAGCCACCCGCCGATGGCGCGCAGCACCCCGCCGGGCAGCGAGAAGCACGCCGCCAGCAGCGCCGCCACCCGCAGGTCCAGCCCGTACTCGCCCACGTAGTACTGCACCATCCACAGCGACAGCGCCACGTAGCCGCCGAACACGATGCTGTAGTACTGGCAGTAGCGCAGCACGCGCGGGTCCTTCAGCGTGCGCAGCTGGTCGGAAAAGCGCACGTGGCTGGGCACCAGGTGCGCCGGGTTGCTGTAGCTGAAGAACCAGAACAGCAACAGCGCGCCCAGCATGAGGGCCGCATACACCTTGGGCACCATGGTCCATCCGAAGGCGACGACCAGCGCCGGCGCGACGAACTTGTTGAAGGCGGCACCGGAGTTGCCGGCGCCGTACACGCCCATCGCCAGGCCCTGCCGGCTCTTGGGAAACCAGCGCGCGACATAGGGCGTGCCCACCGAGAAGGAGCCGCCGGCCAGTCCCACGAACAGGCCGATGACCAGGAAGTGCCAGTACGCGGTGGCATACGCCATCAACCAGATCGCGGGAATGGTGACGGCCATGAGCACCGCCATGACGATGCGCCCGCCGTAGCGGTCGGTCCAGATGCCAAGAGGCACGCGCACCAGCGATCCGGTGAGCACGGGCATCGACGTGAGCAGGCCGAACTGGGTGGCGTTGAGACCGAGATCCTTCTGCAGCGGGATGCCGATGACGCCGAACATCACCCACACCATGAAGCAGACGGTGAACGCAACCGTGCTGACGATGAGAACAGACCAGGCTTCCCGGGTGACCGTCGAGGCGTCAGCCGATCGGGAAACGTCGTCGCTGCTCTTGCGTGCTGCCATCGTCTTCCCCTGGTCGCATTACGACACTGCGACGCTGGCAGCTTAGCGCCGCGAGCGCGCGTTGTGGGTCACTTTGTTTTCTTTTTTCTAAGCACGGAAGACCTCACTTTTTCGCGACACGCTCCTAGAATGAATGCCATGGCCAAGCGTGTACTCGAGGTGTGGACTCCCGAAGACAAGGTCTTCTGGGAGAGGCAAGGCGAGGCAATCGCGAGGATCAATCTCTGGATCAGCGTGCCCGCGCTGCTCATCGCATTCGCGATATGGCAGTTGATGAGCGTGGTGACGGTCAACCTGCCCAACTACGGGTTCCGCTACACGACCGACCAGTTGTTCTGGCTCGCTTCGGCGCCTGCGCTCTCGGGCGCGACGCTGCGCATCTTCTATTCCTTCATGGTGCCCCTGGTGGGAGGCCGGCGCTGGACCGCGCTGTCCACCGCCTCGCTGCTGATCCCGGCGATCGGCGTGGGCATCGCGGTGCAGGACAACACCACGCCCTACACCACGATGCTGATCCTCGCGCTGCTGTGCGGCCTGGGTGGCGGCAACTTTTCATCCAGCATGGCCAACATCAGCTTCTTCTTCCCGAAGGAGCGCAAGGGATCGGCGCTCGGCGTCAACGCGGGGCTGGGCAACCTGGGCGTGTCGGTGGTGCAGTTCCTCAGCCCGATCGTGGTGGGTGTGGGCATCCTGGGTGTGTTCGGCGGCCCGCCGCACGCGCTGATGCGCGACGGCACCGAGGTGCTCAGCTGGCCGCAGAACGCGGCCTTCATCTGGGTACCATGGATCGTGCTGCTGTCGCTGCTCGCCTGGTTCTTCATGAACGACATCGCGGACGCGCGGGCCTCCGTGTCGGAACAGGCGGCGATCTTCAAGCGCAAGCACAACTGGATCATGTGCTGGCTGTACATGGGCACCTTCGGCTCGTTCATCGGTTATTCGGCCGGCTTTCCCCTCCTGATCCGCAACCAGTTCCCCGATGTGAACCCGCTCGCCTATGCCTGGCTGGGTCCGCTGCTCGGCGCGGCCGTGCGGCCCTTCGGGGGCTGGCTGTCCGACAAGCTGGGGGGCGCACGCGTGACCCTCTGGAACTTCGTGGTGATGGCATTGGCCGTCGGTGGCGTGCTGGTCTTTCTTCCGAGGGACGGCATGGGCGGCAGCTTCATCGGCTTCTTCCTCATGTTCCTCGTGCTGTTCATCACCTCCGGCATCGGCAACGGATCGACCTTCCGCATGATCCCGGTGATCTTCCTCGACGACGCACTGGGCAACGTCGATCGCCGCAACGCAGAGGCCGTCGCTGCGGCCACCCGCGAGGGCAACAGCCTGGCCGCGGCGGTGCTCGGCTTCAGCGGCGCCATCGGTGCCTATGGCGGCTTCTTCATCCCCAAGAGTTTCGGCGCCTCCATCTCGGCCACCGGCGGGCCGCAGGTGGCCCTGTATTTCTTCATCGCGTTCTACATCACCTGCATCGTCGCGACGTGGTGGTGGTACGCGCGCAAGGGCGCGGAACGGCCCTGCTGAGGGGCACGTCCCGATGGGAAGCCCGCGACGGCCAGCCGTCGTGTTCAGGAGATGGTGCCGGTTGTCCGAATCGAACGGACGACCTACCGCTTACAAGGCGGTTGCTCTACCGACTGAGCTAAACCGGCTGCATGACAGGCGCGCGCGGTGGACGCGCGCGGCTTACTTGATTCGCTTCAGCGCGGGGCGCGGACCGCTGGGGGGCCGCGGGGGATCCTGCTGCGGCGGCTTGCCGGACTCGTCGCTCACCAGTTGCACCACCTTGCCCTCGGCACCGTCGGTCGGCGCGGCTGGGACGCTGGACAGCGGCGAGGGCTGCTTGCCGGCCTCCTCGCCAGGCGTGGCGACGGGCACGGGGAACGCCATGCCCTGCCCGTTCTCGCGCGCGTAGATCGCGATCACCCGGTTGACGGGCACCATGATCTCGCGTGCCGTGCCGGCGAAGCGGGCCTTGAACTCGATGAAGTCGTTGCCGAGCTTGAGGGAGGAGGTCGCGTCGTAGCTGATGTTCAGCACGATCTCGCCGTTCTTCACGTACTCACGCGGCACCTGCACGCTCTCGTCCACCAGCACCGCGACGTATGGCGTGAAGCCGTTGTCCGTGCACCATTCGTACAGCGCCCGGATCAGGTACGGGCGGGTGGAGGTGGATTCAATCGCGTTCATCGCGTCCAAGGGTACTGCACTTGCGCAAGCTTACTTGCGCATCACCTTCTCGGACGGGGTCAGTGCCTCGATGTAGGCCGGGCGCGAGAAGATGCGCTCGGCGTACTTGAGCAGCGGAGCGGCGTTCTTCGACAGCTCGATGCCGTAGTAGTCCAGGCGCCACAGCAGCGGCGCGATGGCGACGTCGAGCATCGAGAAGTTCTCGCCCAGCATGTACTTGTTCTTGAGGAACACGGGCGCCAGCTGCGTGAGGCGATCGCGGATGTGCGAGCGGGCCTTCTCCAGCGCCTTCTCGTTGCCCTTGGACGCGCGCGACTCGAGCGTGGACACGTGCACGAACAGCTCCTTCTCGAAATTGAGCAGGAACAGGCGCACGCGGGCACGGTCGACCGGGTCGCCCGGCATCAGCTGCGGATGCGGGAAGCGCTCGTCGATGTACTCGTTGATGATGTTCGACTCGTACAGGATCAGGTCGCGCTCGACCAGGATCGGAACCTGCCCGTACGGGTTCATCACGTTGATGTCTTCCGGCTTGTTGTACAGGTCGACGTCGCGGATCTCGAAGTCCATGCCCTTCTCGAACAGCACGAACCGGCAGCGATGGGAGAAGGGGCAGGTGGTTCCCGAATACAGCACCATCATTTGGAATGTCCTTTAAAACCAAAAAGAGTGGGCGCGCGGTGCGAACCCACTCCGACCCGGAACCGGCCCCACCGCGCGGGGCCGTGGCACCGGCTTATTTGACGTCTTTCCAGAACGCCGCGTTCAGGCGCCAGACGAGCACGAACATCACGCCAAGGAAGAGCATGACCCAGGCACCCACGCGGACGCGCTGGTTCTGCGCCGGCTCGGCCATCCACTGGAGGTAACCGACGAGGTCGCCCATCGCCTGGTCGTACTCGAGCGGCGTCATGAGGCCGGGACTCACCTGCTTCCAGCCGGTGAAGGTCTTGACCTCGTGGCCATGCTCCTGGCGGGTAGTGAATTGAGGCTCGCGCTCCCCTTGCAGTTCCCACAGCACGTGCGGCATGCCGACGTTGGGGAAGGCCAGGTTGTTCCAGCCCGTGGGCTTCTCCGCGTCGCGGTAGAAGGTGCGCATGTAGGTGTAGAGGTAGTCCGCGCCGGTGCCGCCGGGGCCCGAGCGCGAGCGCGCGATCAGGGTCAGGTCGGGCGGGTTGCCGCCGAACCATTCCTTGGCCTGCTTGGGGTCGATGGCCGCCTTCATGACGTCGCCGACCTTGTCGGTGCCCTGCAGCAGGTTGTCCTTGATCTGCTGTTCGGACAGGCCGATGTCCTGCAGGCGGTTGAACCGCATGAAGGCCGCCGAGTGGCAGTTGAGGCAGTAGTTGACGAACAGCTTGGCGCCGTGCTGCAGCGCCGGCAGGTCGTTGGTGCGGTTCGGGGCCTTGTCCCAGGCAACGCCGCCTTCACCGGCGGCCTGTGCCCCGGCCACGAAGCCGAACGCCGCGAACACGATGAGGATCAGTTTTTTCATTGTCGTGGTCCTTCGTCAGTGCGCGGCGAAGGTGATGCGGTCGGGCACGGGCTTGAAGGACCCGATGCGGCTCCACACCGGCATCAGCAGGAAGAAGCCGAAGTAGAAGATCGTGCCGACCTGCGCGATGATGGTGAACACCGTGGAGGGCGGCTGGATGCCGAGATAGCCCAGCACGATGAAGTCCACCACGAAGATGCCGTACATCCACTTGTGCCAGTCGGGGCGGTAGCGGATGGAGCGCACCGGGCTGTGGTCGAGCCAGGGCAGGAAGAACAGGATGACGACCGCGCCGCCCATCACCACCACGCCCCAGAACTTGGCGTCGAACACCTTCAGCAGCGCGATGGCCACGATGGCGGCGACCAGGACCGCAACCTTCAGGAAGCCGGCGAGCCGGCCCTTGAGGAAGGCCCAGATCGCGGCCAGGGCGATGATGATGCAGAACACGTTGACGAGGTCGTCGGTGGTCGCGCGCAGCATCGAGTAGTACGGCGTGAAGTACCAGACCGGCGCGATGTGCGGCGGCGTCTTCAGCGGGTCGGCAGGGATGAAGTTGTTGTACTCCAGGAAGTAGCCGCCGACCTCGGGCGCGAAGAAGATGATCGCGCTGAACACCATGAGGAAGACGACCACGCCCACCATGTCGTGCACGGAGTAGTACGGGTGGAAGGGGATGCCGTCCACCGGGTGGCCGTTGGCGTCCTTCGGGTACTCCTTGGCCTTGATGTCGATGCCGTCCGGGTTGTTCGAGCCGACGTCGTGCAGCGCCAGGATGTGGGCGGCGACCAGGCCGATCAGCACCAGCGGGATGGCGATGACGTGGAAGCTGAAGAAGCGGTTCAGCGTCGCGTCGGACACCACGTAGTCGCCCCGGATCAGCAGGGCGAGGTCGGGGCCGATGAAGGGCACGGCGGCGAACAGGTTCACGATCACCTGGGCGCCCCAGTAGGACATCTGGCCCCAGGGCAGCAGGTAGCCGAAGAAGGCTTCGGCCATCAGCATCAGGAAGATCGCGCAGCCGAAGATCCACACCAGCTCGCGCGGCTTGCGGTAGCTGCCGTACATCAGGGCCTTGAACATGTGGAGGTAGATCACCACGAAGAAGGCCGAGGCGCCGGTGGAGTGCATGTAGCGCACCAGCCAGCCCCAGGGCACGTCGCGCATGATGTATTCGACCGAGGCGAACGCCAGGTTGGCGTCCGGCTTGTAGTGCATCACCAGGAAGATGCCGGTGACGATCTGGATCACCAGCACCAGCAGCGCCAGCGAGCCGAAGAAGTACCAGAAGTTGAAGTTCTTGGGGGCGTAGTAGCCCGCCATGTGGTCCTGGTAGAAGTTGAAGGCGAACGGGAACCTGTTCTCGAGCCAGTTCGCCACCTTCGCCGGCACGCTGGCGTTGGGGGAGATTTCCTTGAATTCAGCCATGTGCGCCTCAGGCCTTGTTCTCTTCGCCGATCAGCAGGCGCGTGTCCGACAGGTACACGTGCGGCGGCACTTCGAGGTTGTCGGGAGCGGGCTTGTTCTTGAAGACGCGGCCAGCCAGGTCGAAGGTGGAGCCGTGGCAGGGGCACAGGAAGCCGCCCTGCCAGTCGTCCGGCAGCGAGGGCTGCGGGCCGGGCGCGAGCTTGTCGGTGGGCGAGCAACCCAGGTGCGAGCAGATGCCCACGGCGACGAAGATCTCCGGCTTGATCGAGCGGGCCTCGTTCTTGGCGTATTCGGGCGTCGGATAGGCCGTGCGCTCGGACTTCGGGTCGGCCAGCTGGGGATCGAGCTTGGACAGCGCGGCGACCTGTTCGGGCGTGCGCCGGAGGATCCACACCGGCTTGCCGCGCCACTCCACCGTCATCTTCTCGCCGGGGCGCAGTGCGGAGATGTCGACTTCGACAGGGGCGCCGGCGGCCTTGGCGCGTTCGGAGGGCTGGAAGCTGCTGACGAATGGGACGGCGACGAAGCCTGCACCCACCGCGCCAGCGCAGCTGGACGCGATCAGCCACGTCCGCTTGCTGGCGTCCACCGTGGAGTTGCTCATGGGGTCCTCGAGGATCTCTCGTGTTTTGGGGTCAACCAGCGATTGTAGCGGGTCGGTTACGGGCAATTCAACGTGGCGGGGCCGTGACGCGACGAGCGATACTTCGGTTTCCAATCAATAAAACAGCAGTCCCATGAGCATCCTGAAGGAATTCCGCGAGTTCGCGGTACGAGGCAACGTCGTCGACCTCGCGGTCGGCGTCATCATTGGCGGCGCCTTCCAGAAGATCGTCGACTCCCTGGTCGGCGACATCATCATGCCGATGCTCAGCCGGCTGGTCGGGCGCCTCGATTTCACCCAGAAGTTCTGGGTCATCGGCGACGTGCCCGCGGGCACGGCGATGACGCTCGACGCCCTGAAGAAGGCCGGCGTGCCGGTGCTGGCCTGGGGCAACTTCATCACCATCTCGCTGAATTTCCTGATCCTGGCCTTCGTGATCTTCCTGATGGTCAAGCAGATCAACCGCCTGCGCCGGCTGAACGCCCGCGACGAGGACAGCACGCCCGTGGCCGACACGGCGCCGCCGGAGGACGTGCTGCTGCTGCGCGAGATCCGGGACGCGCTGAAGAAGCCGTGACCGGCCGCTAGCCGGGAGCGCGCGGCGTCCGCGCGGGACCGGCCAGCTCCCGCGCCATCCGCACCGCCTCCAGCAGGCTGGCCGGATCGGCCCGCCCCGTCCCGGCGATGTCGAACGCCGTGCCGTGGTCGGGGCTGGTCCGCACCAGCGGCAGGCCGAGGGTGACGTTGACACCCCGCTCCACGCCCAGGTACTTCACCGGAATCAGGCCCTGGTCGTGGTACATGGCCACCACCACGTCGAAGTCGCCGCGCCGCGCCCGCATGAACACCGTGTCGGGCGCGAACGGCCCGTGCACGTCCAGCCGCTCGGCCCGGGCGTCGGCGACCGCCGGCGCGATGGCCTCGATCTCCTCGCGGCCGAACAGGCCGCCTTCGCCCGCATGCGGGTTGAGCCCCGCCACCGCGATGCGCGGCGGCCGGCCCAGCACGGCCTGCAGCGATGCCGCCGTGATGTGCAGCGTCTGCAGCACCCGTTCGCGCGTCACCGCCTCGATCGCCTCGCGCAGCGACACGTGGATGCTGACCAGCACCGTGCGCAGTTCGTCGTTGGCCAGCATCATCCGCACCGGCATGTGCGCCAGCGGCACGCCGGCATGGGCGGCCGCCTCGGCCTGCAGCAACTCGGTGTGGCCGGGGTAGGAAAGCCCCGCGGCCGCCAGAGCCTCCTTGTGCAGCGGGGCGGTGACCACGCCGGCGACCTCGCCTGCATCCGGCGC
>JAEZKX010000177.1 GCA_023436025.1 Pseudomonadota bacterium
GGTCGGGCGCATCGGGGCGGTCTCCATGCCGGTGTGGCGGCGGCCAGCCTAGCAGGCCGGCCGGCGCGGGACAGGGCGGGGCGTGCCGTTTTCGCGCGGCCCCGCCCGGTGCCGGCTCAGCGCGTCAGCCGCAGGTCCAGCCCCTTGTACAGCGCGACACCATAGAGGCCGTGCGGCCGCACCCCCTCGACCCGCCGGGTGGAGGCGACCCAGAGCGGCTGGCGCAGCAGCGGCAGCCAGACATTGGCCTCGGCCACGCGGCGCTGCACCGCGCCGATCAGCCGGGCGCGCTCCGCCGGGTCGGTCGCCTGCCGGGCGCCGGCCAGGTCGCGGTCGGTCTCGGCGTCGTTCCAGTTCATGCGGTTGGGCGTCGGGCGGTTGGCGCTCGGGAAGTAGAGCGAGAAGGCGTCGGTGGCCGACATGTAGGGGTAGGACATGACGAAGGCGTCGAATTCCTGCGTCGCCAGCTTGCCCCAGCCCACGGTCGCATCCCAGAGCTGCACGCGCAGCTCGATGCCGACGCGGCGCAGATCGGCCTGGATCGCCTGCATCACCGTGTTGTTCGTGCTGGTCTGCAGCGCATAGAGCAGCAGCGAGGCGCGCTGCCCGTCCTTCACCCGCACCCCGTCGGGGCCGACGCGCCAGCCGGCCTCCTCCAGCACACGGCGCGCCGCGGCGGGGTCGTGCTGCGGCACCAGCGCCGCCGCCTCCTCGCTGTAGTCGAGGGTGGCCGGGTTCAGATAGGCGGCCGCCGCCTCGCCGGCGCCGAAGAACACCGCGCGGGCGATCGCCTGCTTGTCGACGGCGAGGTTGACGGCGCGGCGGATCGCCGGGTCGGCGGGCACCGGCTTGTCCACCTTGAAGCCCAGGAAATGGTCGAACAGATGCACCGGCTGCTGCTGCACCGTCAGGCTCGGCACCCGGCGCAGGCTCTCCAGCGCGATATAGGGGATCCACTGCGTCACATCGCCCTGGCCGGTCTGGATGGCGGCCAGCCGCGTCGTGGATTCCGGGATGACACGCAGGATGATGCGCTCGATCTGCGGCGCGGGGTTGTTGTAGATCGGCGGGCCCCAATTGTAGCGCGGGTGGCGGGTCAGCACCATTTCCTGCCGCGGCGTCCAGGACTGCCAGCAATAGGGGCCGGTGCCGTTGAAGCCCTGCACACCGAAATTGTCGCCCAGCCGCTCCACCGTGGCCTGGTCGACCATGGCGCCGAAATAATGCGTCAGCTGCAGCAGCAGCTCGCTGAAGGGCTCGTTCAGCTCATAGACCAGCGTGTGATCGTCGGTCGCGTGGATGCGCTTCACCGGGCCGGCGCGCCAGCGCACCGGGCTGCGCGTCGCCGGGTCGGCCCAGCGGCTCAGCGAATAGGCGGCGTCGCGCGCGGTGAAGGGCTTGCCGTCGCAGAAGCTGACGCCCTGGCGGATCTTGAAGGTGTAGGTGCGGCCATCCTCGCTGACCGTCCAGCTCTCGGCGAGGCCGGGGCGCACCGTGCGCTGGTCCCAGTCCAGCGTCACCAGCGTGTCCGAGAGCAGGAACAGCGCCTCGCCGGCGGCGAGCGCCGAGGTGCGGGCGGGGTCGTAGCGGTCGGCGTCGATCTCGCGCAGCACGACGAGCGCGTCGCGCGGCAGCGCCTGGGCCTGCGGCGCGGCAGCCGGCCAACCCAGGCCGAGCGTCAGCGCCGCCGCCCCCGCCCAGGCGGCGAGGTGCCCGGAACCGATCCGCCTGGCGCCGGCAATGCCCCGGCCTGTTGCGCGATGCTGCATCGGAAACCCCCTTCCTGCTGGGCGTGCCAGCATCCGCCGCGTCGCGGCGTGCCGCACCCACCCTCCTTCGGCCTGTCCCTGGCGGCGGTGGTGGCGGGCGGCCCCCGGCCGCTCCCGCCCCGCCCTGTTTGTTGTTGGGGCCAGCACAGCAAAATCATTCCGCAGCGTCAATCGAGGCCGGCTTCGCCGATTGACAGGCGCCGCGCCGCGAGGCGACGTTCCGGGTGGGAGTTTCACGACAAGACGGGGGCATCACCATGGGACGACGGGGCCTTGCGGCCGCGATGCTGCTCGCCTGCGCGCTGATCGGCGGCCATGCCGCGGCGCAGGCGCCCACCGCCAGCCCGACGCTGGACGCCGTGCGCGCGCGCGGCCAGCTGGTCTGCGGCATCCACACCGGCATCGCGGGCTTCGCCCTGCCGGATTCCCGCGGCGTCTGGCAGGGGCTCGACATCGATCTCTGCCGGGGCCTCGCCGCCGCCATCTTCAACGACCCGACGAAGCTGCGCCTGGTGCCGGTCTCCTCCTCCACGCGCTTCACCGCGCTGGGCTCGGGCGAGCTCGACGTGCTGTTCCGCACCTCGACCCAGACCATGCTGCGCGACACCACGCTCGGCCTGCGCCACGCGGTGACCTATTTCTACGACGGGCACGGCTTCCTGGTGCGCGCCGATGCCGGGGTGCAGCGCGTCGCCGACCTGCGCGGCGCGACCATCTGCCTGGTGCAGGGCACCACCAATGAGCAGGTGACGGCCGACTATTTCCGCACCATCAACACGCCGTTCCAGCCGGTGGTGTTCGAGCGCACCGACCAGGTGGCCGCCGCCCTGCAATCGGGGCGCTGCGATTCCTTCGGCATGGACGCCTCGCAACTCGCCGCGCTGCGCGCCTCGCTGCCCAACCCGGCGCAATGGACGGTGCTGCCCGAGCGCTTCTCCAAGGAGCCCTATGGCGCCTATGTGCGGCGCGGCGACGACAACTGGTTCGACATCGTGCGCTGGTACACCACCGCGCTGATCGAGGCGGAGGAGCAGGGCGTGACGGCGGCCAATGCCGAGGCGATGCGCGGCAGCGCCAGCAACCCCAACACCCGCCGCCTGCTGGGCGCCACGCCGGAGCTCGGCCAGGCGCTGAAGCTCGACCCGCTCTGGGCCCACAACGCCATCCGCGCCGTCGGCAATTACGGCGAGATCTATGAGCGCCACATGGGCCCGAACACGCCGATCGGCCTGCCGCGCGGGCCGAACGAGCAATGGACCAAGGGCGGGCTGCTCTACGCCTGGCCGATGCGCTGAACCGCCCACGGCGCCGCCCCGGCTTGCGGGACGCGGCGCCAGGCGGCATTGGCGGGGGGTGACACGTATCGCCGCCCCGCCCCTGCTGACCGACCCCGACCTGGCCCTCGCCCGGCTGCTGAAGCTGCTGCCGGCGCTGCCGCCGCGCCGGCTGCCGCTGGCCGCCGCGACCGGCCTGGTCCTGGCCGAGGCGCTGGTCCTTCCCCGGCCGGTGCCGCCC
>JAEZKX010000180.1 GCA_023436025.1 Pseudomonadota bacterium
CCCCGCCAGCGTGGCCTGCAGGTCGAGCGTACCCGGCAGGCGGGGGGCGCCCTCTCGTCCGGTTCGCCACGTCAGCTGGGCCTCGCCTTCGGCATCGGCATTGGCGAACTTCAGGTTGTTGACGGTGACGCTGGCATGCGGGCCATCCAGCTGCCACTGGACGTCGCCGGCCAGGGACGCCACCGGCAGCACCGGATCGTGGAAGACGCCGGGAAACTCCAGGCTGCCGTCGGCGATGGCCAGCCGCGCCTTGCCGCCCGCCTGCGTCAGCTCGAAATCGACGGCCGCGCCGCGAACGCCGGGCCAACCGGCATGCCCGGGCTCGCCCTCGCGGGCAGCCACGTCGAGCGCGCTGGCGCGCCCGCGCGCCTCATACTTCTGTACCCGGTCGAGCGGACCCTCCCAGCGCGCCTGCAGGCTCTCGACCCGGCCGGCCGGCGCATGCGCCTGCAGCGCCGCATGGGTGAGGGGTCCGAGCGGCAGGCGGCCCGCCACCTGGCTCAGCGCGCCCAGGTCCATCCGGTCGACCCGCAGTTCGCCGCGCGCCGGGGCCTTGCCTTCGGCGCCGGTCCAGGCGAGCGCCAGGTTGCCCGAGGGCCAGGCATGGCCGTCGTCGGTGACGAAGGCCAGCTGCTGCGCCTCGACCGTGAAGCCGCCCTTGAGCCGCTTGCCGCCGATGCGACCGGACAGCGACTGCAGCCCCAGCGGTTCCAGGTCGGGGCGCAGGCGCGCGCTGACCTGCGACAGCAGCATGTCGGCGGTGCCGCCCACCACCTGGCCCTGCTCGACGTCGGCCCAGGCGCGCAGCCGGCCGCGGCCGGCCTCGATCTCCACGCCCAGGTCGGCGTGGCGCCGCAACTGCGAGACATCGACGGAGGCGAAGTCCGCATGCATCTCGCCGCTCCAGTCCTGCCAGCGGCCGGCATCGCGGGTCAGCAGCGGCTGGCGGAAGCGCCCCACCAGGGTGAAGCGTTCGCCCCACTCCGGCGGCGGCGTCGCATCGAGGCGCAGCGCATGGCGGCGCGCGCCGTTGCGCGACACGAAGTCGACCTGCGTCAGCGCCAGCGGCGCCGCGCCGCGCTGTTCGTCGGTCCAGCGCACGGTGCCTCCGGCGATGACGAACTCGGGCTGGCGGAAGAACCAGTCGGCCGCGCGGCCGCCGTCGCCACGGTCGCGCGAGAAGTCGAGGCCGGCGACGAAGAAGCGGCCGTCGGCGGCGCGCCGGATATCCAGGCTGGGCTCGCGGATATAGAGCTGCTCGAAGCCCAGGTTCCAGAGCGACCGCGGCGACAGCGCCGCCACCACCAGTGGCAGCCGCAGGGCCTCGCGCCCCTGGGGATCGAGCAGGACCACGTCGCGCAGCTCGAACGAGGGTACCAGTCCTTCGCTGCGCGCGCTGATGGCGCCGATGCGCACCGGCACCCCCAGTACCGCGCCGGCGCGCGTTTCGAGCGCGGGGCGGAATTCGCCGATTCGCGGCACAATCCAGCCATGAAGCGCCCCCCAGGCCAGCGCCACCAGCAGCGAGGCGGCCAGCAGCAGCCACAGCGACCACCTGGCGGCCGCGGCGAAGAATTTCAGCGACCGTGAGGGACGGGCCGGCGTGGCGTTCATGACAACATCGGATTTGCAGGAATTATGACCCTCGGGGCTGGGCTGGGTTCACGCTTCGCGGGCGCCGCGGCAGGGTGCAATGGCGCCGCGCAAGATGGCCCCGGCGCACCGCCGGCTTCGGCGCATTCGCGCTTCGCCCAGAGGCTGCGCCGGCGTTACGCCGGTGAACTGCCGCTGCTGGCCGCCGGCGTTCCCACGCGCGCCACCATGGCCGACGCTTACGAAGCGTTGCGCACTTCGCGCGGGCTTGACGTTGCATCGGCACTGCGGGTCCTGCGTCAGCTGGTGCTCGAACGCGTCATGGTGCTCGATTGCGACTGCCAGGCGCCGCTTTGCACCGTCACCGGCGCGATGACCGAGCTCGCGGAGTTCGCCCTGGACGTCGCCTGCGCCCAGGCCTTCGCCGACCTCGACCTGGTGCACGGCATGCCACGGCTGCCCGACGGCCAGCGCGCCCACCTGTGGGTGGTGGGCATGGGCAAGTTCGGCGCGCGCGAGCTCAATGTCTCCAGCGACATCGACCTGATCTACGTCTACGAACAGGACGGCGAGACGGCGGCTGCCGCCGACGGACGCGGCCGCATTACCAACCACGAGTACTTCACCAAGGCGGTCAAGGCGGTCTACGGCCTGATCGGCGACGTGACGGAACACGGCTTCGTGTTCCGCGTCGACCTGGCCCTGCGTCCCAACGGCAATTCCGGGCCCCCGGTGGTGTCGCTGGGCGCGCTGGAAGACTATTTGCAGGCGCACGGGCGCGAGTGGGAGCGCTTCGCCTGGCTGAAAAGCCGGGTGGTGGCGCCGCGTGCCAGCATCGAGGACGGCTCGGCGCAGCAGCTGCGCGCCACCGTCCTGCCCTTCGTGTTCCGCCGCTACCTCGACTACGCGGTGTTCGACGCCCTGCGCACGCTGCACCGGCAGATCCGTGAACACGCCGCCCGCCGCGCCGCCGGCCGGCCCGAGCGCGCCAACGACGTGAAGCTGTCACGCGGCGGCATCCGCGAGATCGAGTTCATCGTGCAACTGCTGCAGGTGGTGCGCGGCGGCCAGTACCCCGAGCTGCGCACGCGCCCGACCCTGCAGGCGCTGCAGCGGCTGGCCGCCGCCGGCCTGGTGTCACCGGAGACGGCCACTGCGCTGGCCGCGGCCTACACCTTCCTGCGCCGGGTCGAGCACCGCATCCAGTACCTGGACGACCAGCAGACCCACGTCCTGACCAGCGACGAGGCCGATCTCGACTGGATCGCCCACAGCATGGGCTACGCCGACTGCTGCGCCTTCCTGCACGAGCTCGACGGCCACCGCGAGTTCGTCGCCGGCGAGTTCGACAAGCTGCTGGGCGGCAAGGAGGAGTGCAAGGCCTGCGTGGGGCCGCGCAATGGCAACGGCAACGGCAAGCCGCCTCCGGACCTCGAGGCGCTGCTGGACCAGCTGCCGCCGCAGGTGCGCCACCGCGTCGACCAGTGGCGCCAGCATCCGCGCGTGCTGGCGCTGCGCGACGACGCCCGCCAGCGGCTGGCCCGGCTGGTCGCGCGCACCGCGCAGTGGCTGGAGCAGGGCCGGGTCACCGAGGAAGCCGCGCTGCGCATGGCCGACTGGATCGAGCCGCTGCTGCGGCGTGAGAGCTACCTGGCGCTGCTGGTGGAGCGCCCGGCCGTGCACGAGCGGCTGCTGCGCCTGCTGGGCGCGGCACGCTGGCCGGCGCGCTACCTGATCTCGCATCCGGGCGTCATCGACGAACTCGCAGGGGCCAACATGCTGGCCGAGCGCTTCCAGCCCGAGGACTTCGAGCGCGAGCTGGAGCACCGGCGCCGCTCGCTCACCATCACCGGCGAGGACGACGACGAAGCCCTGCTGAACCTGCTGCGCCGCGCGCACCATGCCGAACTGTTCCGGACCCTGGCGCGCGACGTCGAGGGCGTGCTGACGGTGGAGCAGGTGGCCGACGAGCTGAGCGCGCTGGCCGACGCCACGCTGCGGGTGACCGCGCGCTGGTGCTGGCAGCGCCTGAAGCAGCGCCACCGCGAGGAACCGCTGTTCGCCATCCTCGGCTACGGCAAACTCGGCGGCAAGGAGCTGGGCTACGGCAGCGACCTCGACATCGTGTTCGTCTACGAGGACGAGGACGAGCGGGCGCCGGAAGCCTACGCCGCCTTCGTGCGCAAGCTGATCAACTGGCTGTCGACCAAGACCGCCGAGGGCGACCTGTTCGAGATCGACACGGCGCTGCGGCCCAACGGCAGCTCGGGCCTGCTGATCACCACCTTCGCCGCCTACGACAACTACCAGCAGCGCCGCGGCAGCAACACCGCATGGACCTGGGAACACCAGGCCATGACGCGGGCCCGCTTCGTGCTGGGCGTCGAATCGCTGCGGGCGCGCTTCGAGGCCACGCGCGAGGCGGTCATCACGGCGCCGCGCGACGTGGCGGCGCTGCAGCGCGAGATCGTCTCCATGCGCGACAAGGTGCGCGCCGCGCACCCGGTGAAGGCCGGACGCTTCGACCTGAAGCACAGCGCAGGCGGGATGGTCGACGCCGAATTCGCCGTGCAGTTCCTGGTGCTGTCGCAGTCGGCGCAGCATCCGGAGCTCCGCCCCAACATCGGCAACATCGCCCTGCTGCAGCGCGCCGAAGCCGCGGGCCTGCTGCCCGCCGGCGTCGGCCAGGCCGCCGCCGCGGCCTACCGCGAACTGCGCCGCCACCAGCACCGGGCCCGCCTGAACGAGGAGCCCACCTCGGTCCCCGCCGACGAACTGGCCGCCGAACGCGCCGCCATCCAGGCGCTGTGGTCGCACGTGTTCGGGTGACTTCCGGACAGTCGGCGACGGGGACAACCGAAGACGGACAGCCGGAGACGGACAGCCGGACGCAAAAGTCGCAAAGGTCACGCAAAAGGCGCAAAAGGACTTCCTTGGGGGGTTTCTCCTTCACGCGCTTTGCGTGCCGTTTGCGTGAGCTTTGGGTGACCTTGGCGACTTCGCGTCGCGCATTCGGCCGCCAGGCTGCGCTTGCCTGGCGCTCGCGCATACATCGCAACACCACAACTCTGCGGCCTTTGGTACGCTAGAGGGTTCGCCGCCTGCGCGCTGCACGCAGGCGCGCGCGGGGCCGACATGCCGGCCCTTGAGGGAAGGAATTCATGAAGCTCTTGCGCCCCGCGACGGCGCTGGCCGGCTTGCTGGTGCTGGCCGGTTGCGCCGTGCCCCGACCGCCCGCCTCCGTCAACGCGCCCACGCCCGTGCAGTGGCACGCGCCGATGCCCCACGGCGGGGCGCTCGCCGACCTGCGCCAGTGGTGGCTGCAGTTCGACGACCCGCTGCTGATCGACCTGATCGAGGCGGCCCAGGGC
>JAEZKX010000192.1 GCA_023436025.1 Pseudomonadota bacterium
CGGTTACACGCGGATGTGGAGCATCCACCCCGACCAGATCCGCACCATCGTCGAAGTGTTCGCTCCGGCGGCCGACGAAATACACAAGGCAACACAAATCCTGCGCGCCGCCGAGGCTGCGCAGTGGGCTCCGATCAGCTTCGAGGGCAAACTGGAGGACAGGGCGAGCTACCGCTACTACTGGCAGGTGCTGGAACGGGCACACCAGACCGGGCGGCCGCTCCCCGACGAGGCGCGGGCGTGGTTCACCCCGCGCGTGTCCAGTCCAACGGAGAGAGATCCCGCATGAAGTCCCTGACCGCCACCGCACTCGCCGCCACGCTCGCCACCGCATCCTGGGCCCAGCAGCCGGCCCCGGCCAAGCCGGCCGCCGCCAAGCCCGCCGCCCAGCGCACGGCCACCAAGGCTGCCCAGAAGGCGCCCCCGGCCAGCCGGCGGGAAGCCGTCGAGCTGTCGACGCCGATGGAAGAGAACGACCCGGCCGACAAGCTGACGCCGGCGGAACTCGAGATCGCCAGCCGCGTCCACGTCGGCGAGATCAAGTGCGAGCTCGGCGCGCACGTGAAGGTGACGGCCCGCAAGCGCGCCGGCTACTTCCTCGTCACGCACGGCGTCAACCGCTTCGTGATGCACCCGGTCGAGAGCAAGACCGGCGCCATCCGCCTCGAGGATCCGGCGCGCGGCGCCCTGTGGCTGCAGCTGGGCAACAAGTCCATGCTGATGAACCAGAAGGAAGGCAAGCGCCTGGCCGATGAGTGCCAGAGCACCGAGCAGGTGGCCTTCGCCAAGACCATGAAGCCGGTGAACCTGCTGGAGCCGGCGCCCGCCGCTGCCGCCGCGGTGGCCGCATCCCCCACTGGCGCCCCCGCCCAGCCCGCCCCCGTGCCGGCCGTGGCCCCGGCGGCCAGCCCCGCACCCACGCAATAAGTACCGAAGGAACGGAGAAACCCCCATGTTGCAAGCCTACGTCGAACACGTTGCCGAACGCGCCGCGCTCGGCATCCCGCCGCTGCCGCTGAATGCGAAGCAGACCGCCGACCTGATCGAGCTGATCAAGACGGCCCCCGCCAGCGAAGAGGCCTTCCTGGTGGACCTGCTGACCAACCGCGTGCCGCCGGGCGTGGACGACGCGGCCAAGGTGAAGGCCAGCTTCCTGGCCGCCGTGGCCCATGGGGACCTCAGCGTAGCCGCGATCAGCAAGGCCAAGGCCACCGAGCTGCTGGGCACCATGGTGGGCGGCTACAACGTCAAGCCGCTGATCGACCTGCTCGATGACGTCGAGGTGGCGCAGATCGCCGCCGACGGCCTGAAGAAGACGCTGCTGATGTTCGACTTCTTCCATGACGTGGCGGAGAAGGCCAAGGCCGACAACGCCTTCGCCAAGGAAGTGATCCGCAGCTGGGCCGAGGCCGAGTGGTTCACCAGCCGCGAAGAGGTGCCGCAGAAGATCACGGTCACCGTCTTCAAGGTGCCCGGCGAGACCAACACCGACGACCTGTCGCCGGCGCCGGACGCCTGGTCGCGCCCGGACATTCCGCTGCACGCCCTGGCGATGCTGAAGAACACGCGTCCCGGCGCGGCCTTCGTGCCCGAGGAGGACGGCAAGCGCGGTCCCATCAAGTTCATCGAGGAACTCAAGGCCAAAGGCCACCAGGTGGCCTACGTCGGCGACGTGGTGGGCACCGGCTCCTCGCGCAAGTCGGCCACCAACAGCGTGATCTGGCACACCGGCCAGGACATCCCGTTCGTTCCGAACAAGCGCTTCGGCGGCGTCACGCTGGGCGGCAAGATCGCCCCGATCTTCTTCAACACGCAGGAAGACTCCGGCGCGCTGCCGATCGAAGTCGACGTCTCCAAGCTGGAGATGGGCGACGTGATCGACATCTACCCCTATGAAGGCACGATCCAGAAGGACGGCCAGGTCGTCGAGCGCTTCGCGCTGAAGAACGAGGTGCTGCTCGACGAGGTGCGCGCCGGTGGCCGCATCAACCTGATCATCGGCCGCTCGCTGACCGCCAACGCGCGCCAGTTCCTCGGCCTGCCGCCTTCCACCGTGTTCCGCCTGCCCAAGGCCCCGGTCGATTCCGGCAAGGGCTTCACGCTGGCGCAGAAGATGGTCGGCCGCGCCTGCGGCCTGCCAGAAGGCAAGGGCATCCGCCCGGGCACCTACTGCGAGCCGCGCATGACCACGGTCGGCAGCCAGGACACCACCGGCCCGATGACCCGCGACGAACTGAAGGACCTGGCCTGCCTGGGCTTCAGCGCCGACATGGTGATGCAGTCCTTCTGCCACACCTCGGCCTATCCCAAGCCGGTGGACGTCAAGACCCACCGCGAGCTGCCGGCCTTCATCAGCAACCGCGGCGGCGTGGCCCTGCGCCCGGGCGACGGCGTGATCCACTCCTGGCTCAACCGCCTGCTGCTGCCCGACACCGTGGGCACCGGCGGCGACAGCCACACCCGCTTCCCCATCGGCATCAGCTTCCCGGCCGGCTCCGGCCTGGTGGCCTTCGCCGCCGCCACCGGCGTGATGCCGCTGGACATGCCCGAATCGGTGCTGGTGCGCTTCAAGGGCGAGATGCAGCCGGGCATCACCCTGCGCGACCTCGTCCACGCCATCCCCTACTACGCCATCAAGCAGGGCCTGCTGACGGTGGCCAAGGCGGGCAAGATCAACGCCTTCTCCGGCCGCGTGCTGGAGATCGAGGGCCTGCCCAACCTGAAGGTCGAACAGGCCTTCGAGCTGTCCGACGCCTCGGCCGAGCGCTCCGCCGCCGGCTGCACGGTCAAGCTGAACAAGGAACCGATCATCGAGTACCTGACCTCGAACGTCGTCCTGATGAAGAACATGATCGCGCAGGGCTACCAGGACAAGCGCTCGCTCGAACGCCGCATCCAGGCGGTCGAGGCGTGGCTGGCCAATCCGCAGCTGCTGGAGGCCGACCGGGACGCCGAGTACGCCGCCGTGATCGAGATCGACCTGGCCGAGATCACCGAGCCGCTGCTGTGCTGCCCGAACGACCCGGACGACGTGAAGCCGCTGTCCGAAGTGCAGAACACCAAGATCGACGAGGCCTTCATCGGCTCGTGCATGACCAACATCGGCCACTTCCGCGCGGCTTCGCTGCTGCTCGAGGGCAAGCGCGACATCCCGGTCAAGCTGTGGGTCGCCCCGCCGACCAAGATGGACCAGGAGGAGCTGACCAAGGAAGGCCACTACGCCAACTTCGGCGGCGCCGGCGCGCGCACCGAGAGCCCCGGCTGCTCGCTGTGCATGGGCAACCAGGCGCAGGTCAAGGAAGGCGCCACGGTGGTGTCGACCTCCACCCGCAACTTCCCCAACCGCCTGGGCAAGAACACCAACGTGTTCCTGGCTTCGGCCGAACTGGCGGCCATCGCCTCCAAGCTGGGCCGACTGCCCACGCTGGAGGAGTACCACGCCGACATGGGCGTGATCAACAAGGACGCCGACAAGGTCTACCGCTACATGAACTTCGACCGCATCGAGGAATACGCGGAAACGGCGAAGGAAGTGGCGGTCTGACGACCGGCCTTCCCGACCTGTCCTGAAAGCGGCCCGCGGGCCGCTTTTTTCTTGCCTGCCCGATTAGCATGCCGCCAAAACAGCACGAAAAAAGGGCCTGTCAACGATGTTCCGCTCCTTCTTCCTGTCGCGCCGGTGGATGCCGTGGTCCATCCTCGGGACCGCGCTCATTCTCCTGGCCACCTGGTACCGGGTCCAGCTCGACGTGCAGATCAACGAGTGGTTCGGCACCTTCTACGACCTGGTGCAAAAGGCGCTGAGCGCCCCGGGCAGCATCACGCTGGGGCAATACTGGTCCCAGCTCGCCACCTTCCTGAGCATCGCGATGATCTACATCACGGTCGCGGTGCTGGTGGACTTCTTCGTCAAGCACTACGTCTTTCGTTGGCGGCAGGCGATGAACGACTACTACATGCGGTTCTGGCCGCGGCTGCGCACGGTGGAGGGGGCGGCGCAGCGGGTGCAGGAGGACACCATGCGCTTCGCCCGCATCATGGAAGGCCTGGGCGTGGACCTGATGCGCAGCCTGATGACGCTGGCGGCCTTCCTCCCCATCCTCTGGGGCCTGTCGGACAAGGTCAGCGAGATCCCGATCCTGGGTGCCATCCCGCACTCGCTCGTCTGGATCTCGCTGGGCTGGGCGGTGTTCGGCACCGCCATCCTGGCGGTCACGGGCATGCTGCTGCCGGGGCTGGAGTTTCAGAACCAGCGGGTGGAGGCGGCCTACCGCAAGGAGCTGGTGTACGGCGAAGATGACCCAGCGCGTGCCGCGCCGCCCCTGGCGGCCTCGCTGTTCCAGCAGGTGCGGGTCAACTATTTCCGCCTGTTCTTCCACTACCTGTACTTCGACGTGGTGAAGTGGTCGTACCTGCAGGTCAGCGTGCTGGTGCCGCTGGTGGCGATGGGGCCCACCATCGCCGCCGGCGTGATCACCCTGGGCGTGATGCAGCAGATCGCACGCGCGTTCGACAAGGTGACCGAGTCCTTCCAGTACCTGGTGCTGAGCTGGAGCACCATCGTGGAACTGATCTCGGTCTACAAGCGCCTGCGCGCCTTCGAGGCCCGCATCGATGGAGAGCCCGAGCCGCTGCCGCCGGCGTCGCCGACGGTGCCCTGAGCGTGGGCCCATGGGGCGCGGCGTGCGCTCGCGCCGCGAGCGCACCCTCGTCATGCGAGCAAGCGGCCATGCGCTGCGCTCGCGCGTCGCGGAAGAGTACCCCCACGGGGCGCGCGCCCAGGGGCTGCCCCTAGGGGGCCGCCTTCAGCGCCTGCATGGCCTGGGCCGTCGCCGCGTCGGCCGGAAAGAAGGTCTCGAGCGCCAGCTCCTGCAGGGTCACGTCCACCGGGGTGCCGAACACGGTGGTGGTGCTGATGAAGGAGAGGATGCCGGCGTCGGTGCGCAGGCGCAGCGGCATGGCCACGCCCAGCAGCTCTCCGTCGAGCCGGGTCTCGTGCGCATCCGCCGGCACCGGGTAGCCACGCAGCTCCTCCTGCAGGGCGGCCAGTTGCCGATCGCCGGTGGCCTGCACCTGCTGGCGCAGGCGCTCGAACAGGTGGTGCTGCCACTGGCCCAGGTTGACGATGCGTGGCGCCAGGCCGCCCGGATGCAGGCTCAGGCGCAGCACGTTGGGCTGGCCTTCCAGCAGCGCCCGGTCTTGCACGCCCGCCAGCAGCAGCGGCACCATGGCGTTGTGCGCCACCAGGTTCCAGTGCCGGTCCACCGCCAGCGCCGGATGCGGTTCGTGGCTGGTCAGGATGAGCTGCACCGCCGCCCGGGCCGCCGCCAGCGCCGGGTCGTCCAGCGGCCGTTCACGGTACATGGGCGCGTAGCCGGCCGCCACCAGCAGGGCGTTGCGCTGCCGCAGGGGCACGTCCAGCCGTTCGGCCAGGCGCAGCACCATCTCGCGGCTGGGCAGGGAGCGTCCGTTCTCCACGAAGCTCAGGTGGCGCGTCGAGATGTCGGCCTCGCCGGCCAGGTCCAGCTGGCTCATGCGGCGGTGCTGGCGCCAGAAACGCAGGTGGGCGCCGAAGGGCTGGTCGGCGCGGGGGGCGAGGGCGGTGTCCATGGCGCCATGGTAGGGAAAGCCCCGCGGCGGCTCCATGACCTGCCAGGTCAAGGAACCGGGGCTTTTGCGCTCCTGTATGCTGGCCGCCCAGGAGAGAAAGAAGCTTCCCATGACGCGCGTTTTCAATTTCAGTCCCGGTCCCGCCACCCTTCCGGAGCCCGTGCTGCGGCAGGCCGCCGCCGAGATGCTGGACTGGCACGGTTCCGGCATGTCGGTGATGGAGATGAGCCACCGCGGCAAGGAGTTCATGTCCATCCATGCCGAGGCCGAGTCGCTGCTGCGCGAGCTGCTGGCCATCCCGGACGGCTACAAGGTGCTGTTCATGCAGGGTGGCGCCATCGGCGAGAACGCCATCGTGCCGATGAACCTGATCGGCCGCGCAGGCCGCGCCGACTACGTGGTCACCGGCGACTGGTCGCGCAAGTCGATGAAGGAGGCGGCGCATTTCGGCCAGGTGAACCTGGCCGCCGAGGGGGACAACACCGCCATCCCGCCACAGGCCGGCTGGAAGCTCGACCCGGGCGCGGCCTATGTCCACATCTGCTCCAACGAGACCATCGGCGGCGTGCAGTTCCACTGGACGCCCGACACCGGCGACGTGCCGCTGGTGGCCGACATGTCCTCGGACATCCTGTCGCGACCGATCGACGTTTCCAGGTACGGACTGATCTACGCCGGCGCGCAGAAGAACATGGGTCCCTCGGGCCTGACCGTGGTGATCGTGCGCGAGGACCTGCTGGGGCACGCGCTGCCGATCACGCCTTCGGCCTTCAACTACGCCATCCAGGCCGCCAGCGACTCGATGTACAACACCCCGCCCACCTACGCGATCTACATCGCCGGGCTGGTGATGAAGCACGTCAAGGCCCATGGCGGCATGCCGGCCATGGCCGAACACAATCGCGCCAAGGCGCAGGTGCTCTACGAATTCCTGGACAACAGCAGCTTCTTCCGCAATCCGGTGGCTGCCGCCGACCGTTCGCTCATGAACGTGCCGTTCTGGCTGAAGGACCCGGCGCTGGACGCCACCTTTCTGGAAGGCGCGCAGGCGCGCGGCCTGATCCAGCTGAAGGGCCACCGCTCGGTGGGCGGCATGCGCGCCTCGATCTACAACGCCATGTCCATCGAAGGGGTGCAGGCGCTGGTCGGCTACATGAAGGAATTCGAGCGCCAGCACGGCTAGGGAGGCCTTGCCCCTTCGGCCACCCCCGTCCGCCGCGCTTGGCGGCACAATGATGCGAACCAAGAAATAGAGGTCAGCCATGCCCCACGCCTTCGAGAACACCCTCCAGAGCTTCCAGGCCGGCAGCCGCACCGGCCGCTTCTTCTCGCTGCCCGAGCTCGCCAAGCAGTTTCCCAAGATCCGGCGCCTGCCCCTGTCCATGCGCATCGTGCTCGAATCGGTGCTGCGCAACTGCGATGGCAAGAAAGTCACGGACGAGCACGTGCGCCAGGTGGCCACCTGGTATCCGCAGGCCGACCGCACCACCGAGATCCCCTTCACCGTGGCGCGGGTGGTGCTGCAGGACTTCACCGGCGTGCCGCTGCTGGCCGACCTGGCCGCCATGCGCAGCGCGGCCCAGCGCCTGGGCCGCGACGTCGGCGCCATCGAGCCGCTGGTGCCGGTGGACCTGGTGGTGGACCACTCGGTCATGGTCGACTACTACGGCACGCGCGACGCGCTCGACCTGAACATGCGCCTGGAGTTCAAGCGCAACCAGGAGCGCTACCAGTTCATGAAGTGGGGCATGCAGGCCTTCAAGACCTTCGGCGTCGTGCCGCCGGGCTTCGGCATCGTGCACCAGGTCAACCTGGAGTACCTGGCGCGCGGCGTGCACCGGCGCGACGACGGGGTCTACTACTTCGACTCGCTGGTCGGCACCGACAGCCACACGACGATGATCAACGGCATCGGCGTGGTCGGCTGGGGCGTGGGCGGCATTGAGGGCGAGGCGGCCATGCTGGGCCAGCCGGTGTACTTCCTCACGCCCGACGTCGTCGGATTCGAACTCACCGGCAAGCTGCGCGAGGGCTGCACCGCCACCGACCTGGTGCTGACGGTCACCGAGATCCTGCGCAAGCACAAGGTGGTGGGCAAGTTCGTCGAGTTCTTCGGCGAGGGTACGCGCAGCCTGGCCGTGCCGGATCGCGCCACCATCGCCAACATGGCACCGGAGTACGGCGCCACCATGGGCTTCTTCCCGGTCGACGAGCGCACCATCGACTACTTCGAGGGCACCGGCCGCAGCCAGGAGGAGATCCAGGCCTTCGAGGCCTACTTCCGCGCGCAGGAGATGTTCGGCGTGCCCATGGCCGGCGAGATCGACTACTCCTCGGTCGTGAAGCTCGACCTCGGCGACGTGACCCCCAGCCTGTCGGGCCCCAAGCGGCCGCAGGACCGCATCGAGATCGGCCGGGTGGCCTCCACCTTCCGCAGCCTGTTCTCCAAGCCGGTGGCCGAGAACGGCTTCAACCAGCCGGCCGAAATGCTGCTGACGCGCACGCTGGTGCAGCGCCCCGACCAGGGCCAGGGCCAGGCCTCACCCGACAATCCCCCGGTCGCCGAGACCGCGCCCCGCTTCGAAGCCGAGATGCAGGCCAACAAGCCGACGCTGCCCGCGGCCGGCGCGATGTCGGTGCCGCCGGTGGAGGTGGGCGACATCACCATCGGCAACGGCGACGTGCTGATCGCCGCCATCACCAGCTGCACCAACACCTCCAACCCCGGCGTGCTGCTGGCCGCCGGCCTGCTGGCGAAAAAGGCGGTCGAGAAGGGCCTGCGGGTCAAGCCGCACATCAAGACCTCGCTGGCGCCCGGTTCGCGCATCGTCACCGAATACCTCACCCAGTCGGGCCTGCTGCCCTACCTGGAGCAGCTCGGTTTCGCGCTCGCGGGCTACGGCTGCACCACCTGCATCGGCAACGCCGGCGACCTCACGCCCGAGATCAACGAGGCCATCACCAAGAGCGACCTGGTGTGCGCGGCGGTGCTCTCGGGCAACCGCAACTTCGAGGCGCGCATCCATCCGAATCTCAAGGCCAACTTCCTGGCCAGCCCGCCGCTGGTGGTGGCCTACGCACTGGCCGGCACGGTGCTGAAGGACCTCATGACCGAACCGGTGGGCGTGGGCCCCGACGGCAAGGACGTCTGGCTGGGCGACATCTGGCCGTCCAGCGACGAGATCCACGCGCTGATGAAGTACGCCATGAACGGCAAGGCGTTCCAGGCCAACTACGCCAAGGTCAAGACCGAGCCGGGCGCGCTGTGGGAGCGCATCCAGGGCGTTTCCGGCGCCACCTACGACTGGCCGACCAGCACCTACATCGCCGAGCCGCCCTTCTTCCAGGACTTCACGCTGGAGCCGCCCGCGCCGGCCGGCGCCGAGCCGCTGGTGATCCGCGATGCCCGCATCATCGCGTTGTTCGGCGACTCGATCACCACCGACCACATCTCGCCCGCCGGCTCCATCAAGGACACCTCGCCGGCCGGCAAATGGCTGCAGGAGCACAAGGTCCTCAAGCCCGACTTCAACAGCTACGGGGCGCGCCGCGGCAACCACGAGGTGATGATGCGCGGCACCTTCGCCAACGTGCGCATCAAGAACCTGATGATCCCCGCCGGGCCCGACGGTTCGCGCGAGGAGGGCGGCGTCACCCTCTACCGCGACGCCGCGGGCCGGATCGAGAAGATGCCCATCTACGACGCCGCGATGAAGTACGTCGCCGAGGGCCGACCCACGGTGATCTTCGCCGGCGAAGAGTACGGCACCGGCTCGTCGCGCGACTGGGCGGCCAAGGGCACGCAGCTGCTGGGCATCAAGGCGGTGGTGGCGCGCAGCTTCGAGCGCATCCACCGCAGCAACCTGGTGGGCATGGGCGTGCTGCCGCTGCAGTTCCAGGGCAGCGACACCTGGCAGTCGCTGCGGCTCGACGGCTCGGAGCTGATCCAGATCGTGCCCGACCCGCAGCTGCGCCCGCAAAGCGAGGCGAAGCTGGTCGTGACGCGCACCGACGGCAGCCGCCAGGAGGTGGCGCTGACGCTGCGCATCGACACGCCCATCGAGGTGGACTACTACCGCCACGGCGGCATCCTGCCTTACGTGCTGCGGCAGTTGCTGCAGCAGTGAGCGGCTTCGAGCTGCTCGTTGCCGGCGGCGGCATCGGGGGCTTGGCCGCGGCCCTGGCGGCGCGGCGCGCGGGCTGGGAAGCCCGCGTCTTCGAACAGGCGGCCGATTTTTCCGAGGCGGGCGCGGGCATCCAGCTCGGCCCCAATGTCACGCGCATCCTGGCGGGCTGGGGCCTGCTCGATGGGGCGCTGGCGCAGCAGGCCTGCCGGCCGCGCCGCCTGTGTGTGCGCGATGCGGTGGGCGGCCGGGCACTGGCCGAACTGCGCCTGGACGATTTCTCCCAGCGCTATGGCGCCCCCTACCTCACCGTGCACCGTGCCGACCTGCAGTCGGCGTTGCTGGCGGATGCGCGCGCGCAGGGCGTGCGGCTGCATCCGCAGCGCAAGGCCCTGGTGGCCGAGGAGCACGGCGCGGTGGTGCGGGTGCGCTTCGAGCAGGGCCCGGCCTGCGAGGGCGAGGCGCTGGTCGCCGCCGACGGCCTGTGGAGCACGCTGCGCC
>JAEZKX010000197.1 GCA_023436025.1 Pseudomonadota bacterium
GGTGGCGGCCACCGTGGCCAGCGTGGCGTAGCCGCGGCTGCCCCAGGTCAGCAAGGGATCGCTGGCCAGCACCTGCGTGCCGTGCGCCTGCGCCGCCGCCGCGTCGCGGGCGGCCACGGCGGCGAACAGCTGGACCCAGGCCGTCTGCACCGGCGACAGCGTCTTGCCGCAGCGGGTGGCGACCTCTTTCCAGAACGCCTGCCCCTCGCGCGGCGGCGCGCCCGCGGTGACCAGGCTGGACACGCGGACCATGGCCTGCCACGCCGGGCCGGTGTCCGCCGGCATCGCGCAGGACTGGGTCCAGCTGCGAACCAGCGCGAGGTCGACGGCGTGGCGCGCGAACCAGCGGGCGTCGTCCGGGTCCTGCATCCGTCCCTGCAGGTAGCGCAGGGCGTGCCAGCCGGCAGCGGCCTCCGTCACCTGGCCGGGCATGGTGGGCGCAGCGGAGGCCACCTGGCCGGCCTGGAAGGGCGCGCCCGTGGCGAACTCCAGGATGGGCACCGGCGCCTCGTGCAAGGCGAACAATGGCATGGCGCTGTTGCCCAGGAAGCGGGCGCGCGCGGCGTTGTTGTCGACGTAGGGGAAGTAATCGGAGTTGGGCGGCGCGCCGTAGGACTGGGCCAGCAGGCGGATCGCGGCCGCGGAGCCGGTCTGGTGCGCCGCCAGCTTGGCGGCGCTGTCGATGCCGATCTCCTGCAGGCGCTGGCGCAGGCCGTCCATGCCGTCGAGCGCGGCGGCATCGATCACCGCTGGGCGGCCGTCGCGGCGCGCCACCAGCACCACGTCGGCCCGGTTGGTGGCGTAGGCGGTGAACTCCGGGAACACCGCGGCGAAGGCGCGCACGATGGAACCCACCACCAGCGGGTCGGCCTCGTAGGTCTGCAGCCACTGCACGAAGTGGCCGTCGTCGGCGAGGTGGGCCGACACGTGCCGGTAGAACTCCACGGTGAACAGGCCCGACACGCCGCTCACCCAGGGATTGGAGGGCTCGGACACGATCAGGTCGTAGCGCTGGCGCGCCTTGGAGAAATGCGCGCGGCCGTCGTCGATGACGATGCGGCTGCGGGGGTCGTCGAACACCTTGTCCACGCGCGGGCGGAACAGCTGCGCCGCCTCGACCATCAAGGGTTCGATCTCGATGGTGTCGACCTGCTGCACGTGCGGCGACTCCAGCACCACCGCGCTGGAGGTGCCGGTGCCCATGCCGATGACGGCCGCCGTGCGGGCCCGCGGATGGTGGACGATGCCGAGCGCGCCGGTCAGCACCTGGGTCGGGTCGTCGGTGGTCGTCACCTTGGCCTGCGGGTGCATCGCGCCGTCGGACTTCCCGTTGGTGAGCAGGCTGCGCACGCCGTTGCTGCTTTCCAGGATGGTGACCGTGGCGGTCTTGCCGTCGCGGTGGAAGGGCAGCGCGCTGCCTTCATCGGCCAGTCGCGCATTGCCCGAGCGGAACACGCCCGAAGCGAGCATGCGGTTGTCCAGCGTGGTCAGCAGCGGAATGAGGACCAGCGAAGCGCAGGCCGCCACGGCGCCAACGAGCGGGCCGTTGACGCGGCGCGCGGGTGCCGCTTCCAGCGCTTCGCGCGGGCCGGCCAGCCGCCACAGGAACAGACCCAGCGCCACGTCGACGCCGGCGGCCACGGCCAGCGACCACTTGAGGCCCAGCATGGGCACCAGCAGGTGCACGCTCAGCGCGACGCCGGCGATGGCGCCGAAGGTGTTGACGCCGTAGACCTGGCCCACCTGGCGTTCGCCGTGGCCGCCGCGCAGCAAGGCGGTGGTGATCAGCGGCAGCGTCATGCCGGCGCACACGGTGGCGGGCAGCATCACTGCCGCGGCCATCAGGCCCATGGCCAGATTGAACAGCGCGTAGGCTTCCTCGCTGCGGCTGAGCGCGCGCAGGGCCAGCGCCATCGCGTCGAACAGCGATGCGTACAGCGGCAGGGTGGCCAGCGCCAGCACACCCATCACTACCTGGATCTTCGCCAGCAGGCGCAGCAGCGCCGCAGCCTGGTCGATGCGGTTGCGGATCCACCAGGCGCCCAGCGCCAGCCCGAGGATGAAGGTGGACAGCATCAGCTCGAACGAATGCGTGGCCGCGCCGAACACCAGCGTCAGCATGCGGATCCAGACGATCTCGTAGACGAAGGACGACAGGCCGGTGAGGGCGGCGACGAACAGCAGGGCGCGCAGTTCGCCCGAAGCCGCGGCAGCCCGTGGCGCAGCCGGGATGGCCTGGGGCGTGGCATGGTCCATGGCCGTGCGCCAGGCCAGGAAGGCGGCCAGCGCGACCAGCAGGTTCATGCTGCCGGCCAGCAGGATGGTGCCGGGCAGGCCGAAGGCGGGAATCAGCCAGAAGCCGGCGCCCAGCACGCCGAGCGCCGCACCCGCGCTGTTCAGGAAGTACAGCAGGCTCAGGCCGCGGCCCGGCTGCACGCCCAGGCGGATCACGCCGGTGCTCATGAGCGGGAAGGTCGTGCCCAGGAGGATGGAAGGCGGCAGGATCAGCGCCGCCGCCAGCACCCAGGAGGCCGCGCACGCGCCGGGCTCGCCGCAGGCCGCGGGCAGGAAGCTGGTGGTGGCCCAGGCCGATGCGCCTTCGAACAGGCGCTGGAACTGCAGCGCGAAGATGCCGACGGCCGCCTCGACCACGGCGTACAGGAGGATCGGATGGCGCAGCTTCTCGGAGAAGCGGCCGGTGATCCAGGCGCCCAGCGCGAGCCCGCCGACGAACACCACCAGCACGACGGCCTGCGCATAGGCGGCGTGGCCGAGCAGCAGCTTCAGGTAATGCGACCAGATCGACTCGTAGATCAGGCCGCAGAAGCCGGAGATGAAGAAGATCGCGTACAGCGCGGTGACCTGGCGCGAGGGCGCGGCAATGGGAGGCATCGGGCGATTCTAGGAAGCGGCCGCGCGATCTCCCTGCCGGTCCGTCGCCCCGGCGCACCGTTCGTCGCGCGCCAGCGCGCGCAGCGCATGGCGCCTCAGCGGGCCGCTGCGTCCGGCGGTGACGTCGGCGCACCCACCGGCTGCAAGGCCGCATCCACCGCCTCGCGCCCATCGAAGACGAAGCAGCTGCCGTGAAAGTGCGCGCCGCCAGCCTGCTCGAAGTACTTCAGGATGCCGCCTTCGAGCTGCCACACCTGCTGCAGCCCCGCCTCCTGCATGACCAGCGCCGCCTTCTCGCAGCGGATGCCCCCGGTGCAGAAGCTGACCACGGTGCGGCCCTCCAGTTGTTCGCGATGCGCGGCCAGCGCCGCCGGGAACTCGCTGAATTTCGACAGCCGCCAGTCGATGGCGCCATCGAAGCTTCCGTGCTCCACCTCGAAGGCGTTGCGCGTGTCCAGCAGGGCCAGCGGCCGGCCGGCGTCGTCGTGGCCCTGGTCCAGCCAGCGGCGCAGCGTGGTGGCGTCCAGCGCAGGCGCGCGGCCGTCGGCCGGACGGATCGCCGGGTGGTCCATGCGGATGATCTCGCGCTTCTTCTTCACCAGCATGCGGCCGAAGGGCACGTGCTGCGACCAGCTTTCCTTGGCCTCCAGGTCGGCCAGGCGCGGATCGGCGCGCAGCCCGGCGAGGAAGTCGCGCACCGCCGCCGGGGCCCCGGCCAGGAACAGGTTGATGCCTTCCTCGGCCAGCAGCACCGTGCCCTTGAGGTGCAGGGCCAGGGCGCGTGCCAGCAGCGGCTCGCGCAGGGCGGCGGCGTCGGGCAGGGGGACGAATTTGTAGGCGGAAACGTTCAGGACGGAGTTCACGGGGAGGATTCTGCAGTCTGTCAAGGGGCGGGCGTTTCCTAGAATGGCGGCATGTTCGTCCACCTGCGCCTGCACACCGAATTTTCCGTCGTCGACGGCACCAACCGCATCGACGAGATCGTGAAGGCGGCCGCCGCCGACCAGCAGCCGGCCCTGGGCATCACGGATCTGAACAACCTGTTCGGCGCCATCAAGTTCTACAAGGAGGCCCGCGGCGCCGGCGTCAAGCCCATCGTGGGCTGCGAGCTGATGCTGCAGGGCGTGGGCGCCGACCCCGCCGCGGTGTCGCGGGTGGTGGTGCTGGTGCAGAACCACCGCGGCTACCTGAACCTGTGCGAGCTGCTGGCGCGCGCCTGGACCCGCAACGTGGTGCGCGCGCAAGCCGTCTGCAAGCTCGAATGGCTGCAGGAGCTCAATGAAGGGCTGCTGTTGCTGGCCGGCGCGCAGGCCGGCCCCGTGGGACAGGCCCTGCTGCAGGGCGACGAGGCACGCGCCAGCGACGCCGCGCTGCAGCTGGCCGCCATCTTCCCGCACCGCTTCTACATCGAGCTGCAGCGCGCCGGCCGGGTCGACGACGAAACCCACGTGGCCGCCGCGGTGCAGCTGGCCGCGCGCCTGAACCTGCCGGTGGTGGCGACCCACCCCGTGCAGTTCACCGGCGAGGACGACTACGAGGCCCACGAGGCGCGCGTGTGCATCTCCGAGGGCGAGATCCTGGGCAACCAGCGGCGCGTGCGCAAGTTCACGCGCGAGCAGTACTTCAAGTCGGCGGCCCAGATGGAGGCGCTGTTCGACGACCTGCCGTCGGCCATCGCCAACACCGCCGAGATCGCGCGTCGCTGCAACCTGGTGCTGGAGCTGGGCAAGCCGCGGCTGCCGAACTTCCCGACGCCCAACGGCATGCCGATCGAGGAGTACTTCCGCTTCGCGTCGCACGAGGGCCTGAACGAGCGGCTGGTGCAGCTGTTCCCGAAGGAGGAAGAGCGCGAGAAGCAGCGCCAGCGCTACGTCGACCGGCTCGAGTTCGAGATCGGCACCATCCTCAAGATGGGGTTCCCCGGCTACTTCCTGATCGTGGGCGACTTCATCAACTGGGCCAAGGAGAACGGCTGCCCCGTGGGGCCGGGCCGGGGCTCCGGCGCCGGTTCGCTGGTGGCCTATGCGCTGAAGATCACCGACCTGGATCCGCTGCAGTACAACCTGCTGTTCGAGCGGTTCCTGAACCCGGAGCGGGTGTCCATGCCCGACTTCGACATCGACTTCTGCCAGGGCAACCGCGACCGCGTCATCGAGTACGTGAAGGAGAAGTACGGGCGCGAGGCGGTGTCGCAGATCGCCACCTTCGGCACCATGGCCGCGCGCGCGGCGGTGCGCGACGTCGGCCGCGTGCTCGACATGAGCTACACCTTCTGCGACGGCATCAGCAAGCTGATCCCGAACAAGCCGGGCGTGCACATCACGATCGCCGATGCCCTGAAGCAGGAGCCCATCCTGGCCGAGCGCTACCAGCGCGAGGACGAGGTCCGCACGCTGCTGGACCTGGCGCAGAAGCTCGAAGGCATGACCCGCAACATAGGCATGCACGCCGGCGGCGTGCTGATCGCGCCGGGCAAGCTGACCGATTTCACGCCGCTGTACCAGCAGCCGGGCAGCGATTCGGCCGTGAGCCAGTACGACAAGGACGACGTCGAGGCCGCCGGCCTGGTGAAGTTCGACTTCCTGGGACTGGCCACGCTGACCATCCTGGAGCTGGCGCGCAAGTTCATCGTGGCGCGCCACCCGGGCAAGGCGGACTTCGCCTTCGAGAACGTCCCGCTGGACGATCCGCACACCTACCGGCTGTTCACCGATGGCAAGACCGAGGCGGTGTTCCAGTTCGAATCGCGCGGCATGCAGGGCATGCTGCGCGACGCCAAGCCCTCCCGGCTGGAGGACCTGATCGCGCTGAACGCGCTGTACCGCCCGGGCCCCATGGACCTGATCCCCAGCTTCGTCGCCCGCAAGCACGGGCGCGAGACGGTGGAGTATCCACATCCGCTGGTGGAGCCGGTGCTGGCCGAGACCTACGGGATCATGGTCTACCAGGAGCAGGTGATGCAGACGGCGCAGGTGCTGGGCGGCTACTCGCTCGGCGGCGCCGACCTGCTGCGCCGCGCCATGGGCAAGAAGAAGGCCGAGGAGATGGCCAAGCACCGGGAGATCTTCCGGGAGGGCGCGGCCAAGAACGGCATTGGCAGCGAGCAGGCCGACGAGGTCTTCGACCTGATGGAGAAGTTCGCGGGCTACGGCTTCAACAAGTCGCACGCCGCCGCTTACTCGCTGCTGGCCTACCACACGGCCTGGCTGAAGGTGCACTACACGGCGGAGTTCTACTGCGCCAACATGACGATCGAAATGGACAACACCGACAAGCTGAAGGTGTTGTTCGAGGACGCGACCAAGAACTTCGGCATCAGCTTCGAGCCGCCGGATGTCAACCGCGGCACCTACCGCTTCGAGCCGATCTCGGACAAGCAGGTGCGCTACGGCCTGGGGGCGATCAAGGGCACGGGCCAGGCGGCCATCGAGGCCATCGTGGCCGCGCGCGAGGAGGGCGGGGCGTTCAAGAGCCTGTACGACTTCTGCTGCCGCGTCGACCGCAGCCGCGTCAACAAGCGCACGGTGGAGGCGCTGATCAAGGCGGGCGCCTTCGATTCCCTGCAGCGCGACCGCGCCGCGCTGGTGGCTTCCATCGACCTCGCCTTCGACTTCGCCAACACCTGCGAGGCCAACGCCAACCAGGGCGGCCTGTTCGACCTGGGCGACGACACCCATGGCGCCAGCACGCAGGAACCCGACCTGGTGGAGGTCACGCCCTGGGGCGTGAAGGAGCGCCTGACGCAGGAGAAGACGGCCATCGGCTTCTACCTGTCGGGCCACCTGTTCGACGAGGTCGAGCGGGAGGTGCGCCGCTTCGTGCGTCGCAGGATCGAGGAACTGGTCGACACCCGCGAGCCGCTCACGCTGGCCGGCATCGTCACCGACCTGCGCATCATCAACGGCCAGCGCGGCAAGCTGGCGCTGTTCAAGCTGGACGACAAGAGCGACACCATCGAGGCTGCGGCCGACGAGAGCGTGTTCTCGCCGCACCGCGCCTGGTTCAAGGACGACGAGCTGGTGGTCGTGACGGCCAAGCTGCAGCCGGATCGCTTCTCCGGTGGTTTCCGCCTGAACGTGCAGCAGATCTGGGACCTGGCGACGGCGCGCTGCCGCTTCGGCAAGTACCTGAAGGTGGCCGTCAACGGGCAGGCGCCGGACATCGGACGGCTGGTGCGCGAATTCCCGCCCAGGCGCGAGCAGTCGGACGCGGGTGAGCTGGTGCGCGGGCTGGGCGTGCGCCTGCTGGTGCAGCGCGAGAGCGCCGTCGCCGAGCTGCAGCTGGGCGAGCAGGCGCGCTTCTTCCCCACCGATGCGGCCCTGGCCGGCTGGATGGCGCAGGCGCACGGCGGCGACGCGCAGATCGTCTACGAATCCTGAGGGGGTTCAGGGGCGTGTCGCGCAGGTGCGCAGCCCGGCTGCGCACCTGTGGGCGGGCTACTTCGCCGCCTGCGCCACGTAGTTGGCCAGCGCCTCGACCTGCGCAGCGCTCAGTTGCGGAAACGCCGGCATCTGCCCGATGCCGTTCTTCAGCGCCTTGACCACGCGTTCACGATCCGGCTTCAGCTCGTCGAGCGAGGGCCCGATCTCGCCGGTGGCGCCGGCATCGCGCAGGGCGTGGCACAGCGCGCAGGCAGGGGTGACGGACGTGAACAGCTTGCGCCCTTCGTCCTGCGCATGCAGCGCGGGGACGGCGAGCGCCAGCGCCGCCAGCGAGGCGGCGCGGCGGAACCTGCGCGTCATGCGACCACGGTGAGCGCAATCGCGTGCGAACGCCAGCCGCTGTTGAGGTAGCCGCCGCCGTTGGACGGCGTCTCTTCCACCTGCCAGTTGAACTGCGTGTCCTGCGCGCGCGAGGTCACCGTGTACTGGCCGGGCTCCAGCCGGACCGGCAGCACGAACTGGCGCCAGGCGTAGCGGCCGAGGTCGGGGCCGACGAAGCGGGCTTCCTTCCAGGTCTGCCCGCCGTCGAGCGAGACGTCGACACGCCGCAGCGCGCGCGTGGCGCCCATGGCGACGCCGTGGATCTGCACCCAGCCGGCCTTCACCGGGCCGTTCTCCGGTGCCGGTCCGTTCACCCAGGACTTCAGGTCCATCTCCCACACCGGCGGGAAGCTGGGGTCGCCCTTGGTGCCGGGCGGGGTCATGCGGTAGCCCGTGCGCTGGATCGCCGCGTCGGTCTCGCGCTCGGTGAAGGCCAGGTGCTTGACGTACTTGATGTTGTTGACGCCGCTGTAGCCCGGCACGATCAGCCGCAGCGGGCCGCCGTGCGCATGCGGCAGCGGCTCGCCGTTCATCTCCCAGGCCAGCAGGGCGTTCTCGAACTCCTTGGCGGGAACCGAGCGTTCGACGATCACGCTCTTCGGATCGATGCCGGCGGGCAGGTTCTCGCCGCCGGTGCCGGTCATGAAGCGGGCGCCGGGCGCCAGGCCACCGAGGGCGGCCACGACGTTGCGCACCGGCACGCCGGCCCAGATGACGCAGCCGGCAGCGCCGACCTGCCACTTGGTGCCGCTGGGCTTGTCGGCGAAGTACCCGCGGCCGTTGCCGGAGCACTGCAGCACCGCCGGCAGCACTTCGAGACCCATGGTCTTGAGTTCGGCGACGCTCAGGCTGCGGGGCTGGCGCACGCCGCTGATTTCCAGCGTCCAGGCGTCGGGATTGGCGACGACGGAGACGTCCGGCGGCGGCAGGTTGTTGCGAATGAACAGCCGGTCGCTCGCCGTGATGACGCTGCTTCCCAGCGCGCTGCGACGGGTCTCGATGGTGTTGCCCGTGTGCAGGATCATCTGGTCGGCCTTCTTCCAGGCCGCGTAGGCGGGCAGGGGGCGATTGGCCGGCGCGGCCGGGGCCTGCGCCAGCGCATGGCGCGAGAAGCCGGCGGCCGCGAGCGCTGCGCCCGAGCCGGCCAGCAGGTGGCGGCGGGCGATGGAGGGGGTTTTGCGTGGTGCGTTCATTCGTTGTTCTCCTGGATGCGGGGACAGGGGCTACTGGGCGGCGGCGCCGTCGAACTTGAGGCCGGCGCTGCGCCACTCGGGGAAGCCGCCGCGGAACCAGTAGACCTTGCGGTAGCCGGCCTTCACGGCGGCCTGCGCGGCCTTGTAGCTCTTCCAGCATTCGGCGCCGTTGCAGGCGAAGATCAGCGGCGCCTCGCGGTTGGCGCCCAGCTTGGCGACCTCGAAGCGGTCCTGCGCGGCGTCGAAGTCGGCGTCCTTGGCGCTTTTCTCGTTGTAGGGAAGCAGCACGGCGCCGGGCACGTGGCCGGCCTTGAATTCGGCTTCGGTGCGGGTGTCGACGTAGGTGGCGCCGGCGTTGAGCAGCTCGCCCACGGCCTTGGCGTCGACCACGGTGGCGCCCGGGAGCGAGCGCGGCGTGAAGTAGCCGAGCGTGGCGACGTACTGGAACTCCTCGGCCTTCTGCGGCACGGCCTTGGCGTTCTCGCCGCGCAGCAGGTTGGCGAAGGTGGGCGACTCGGCCAGCGCCGCCATCAGCTCCTGCGCGCCCGGCTTGGCGCCATCGCGGACGGCGAGGCTGAGGCCGGGCACCGGCTTGGATTCCATGATTGCCCGCACCGGCTCGCCGGCGGCCACCCAGCGGTCGAACACCGCCTTCTCCACGCCCACCACGTCGCAGCGCAGGACCTGCAGGCAGGGCAGCAGGGCGTCCTGGTAGCGGGTGTCGAAGACCGATGCGAAGTGGCGCTTGAGCGTGGTGTTGGCCGCGTTCACCTCGCCGCGCACCAGGTAGGTCACCACGCTGTCCTGCAGCGGCAGCCCCAGGCGCTTGCCCTGGGCCTCGGCGAAGGTCCGGATGGGGCTGTTCTTGGGCACCACCAGCACCGCTTGCACCGGCTTGTCGAAGCCCAGCACCGGCTGGTAGCCATGGCGCACCGCGCTGCCGACGACGTGCGCCGGCGCGATGAAGACGTCGTGCATGCGCGAGCGCGTCGCCCCCAGGTCTGCCGTGGCATCGCTGGACAGCGCCACGTTGACCGGCTGCTTGCGCAGCGCCTGCTCCAGGGTCTGCTTCCAGGCGCTGTAGACGGCGACACGCGACTGCTCGCTGGTGTCGCCGGGGTTCACCAACACGCGCAGGGGGCCGCCCGCGGGCGCAGCCGCCGGGGCTTGTGCCCACGCCGGCATTCCCACCAGCAGGGCCGCCAGCAGAGCGGTGTTGCGCGCGCTCAGGAAGTAGGGATTCATACAGGTAACCATTGCGCGTGCCCGGCGCTGCAAGCGCCCGCACGGCCGCGCTGTCCCCGAGTGTGGGCGGCAAAAACGCATGGACGAGCCGACAAGTTGACGTGCCTGCGTCAACTTACAAAATGTCGCGTTTGTCGCTGGCGGATGCTACTTTTTCGAGAGCAGTAACGCCAATGCTGCTGCTGGTCGGCGGCGGGGGTTAAGAAAATCGCAAGGGTCGGGCGACAGCGGCTTGCCCTGTGGCGGGCTTGTCACCTTCGTTACGATTGAAATCTTGACTTTGACGCCGGGAATTGGCGGAACGCGCCAACATCCTAGGCGGCCTCGGTCTGGATCGGCGCCGACAGCGTGTAGCGACCCTTGAAGCGCACATGCTGCAGGCGGCGGACGATGCCTGGCGGCAAGGGCTCGTGGCGGTGCATGACCGTGAGGTTGTTCCACAGGACGACGTCGCCCGGCTGCCAGCGGTGCACCAGCGTCACCGACGTGGCGGTGGCATAGCTCCAGAGGATGTTGAGCAGGCGCTCGGATTCCGCCGGGTCCAGTCCGACGATGCGCGCTCCCGCCCGTTCGCCGAGGAAGAGCGAGGGCTCGCCGGTTTCGGGGTGCATGACGACCAGCGGATGGTGCGTGTCGCCGTGCGCGATGGACAGCCAGCGCAGCCGCGCGACCAGGTCGGGCGCGATGGATCGCAGGGCCGCCGGCAGCGAGGCGAACCACATGGCGCCGCCGTGCACTGGCGCCTCGATGGCGCGCAGCATGCAGGCGAAGGGCGGGCGGCGCACCGCCGGAAGCTCCGCGCCCCAGGCGGTTTCGCCGACGGACTGGTCGGCCAGCGCGTCGATCTCGCCCAGGCGCGAAGCGAAGCCCTCGAAGGCGTCGCGCGAGCCGGTGCCGCCGCGCAGCAGCAGCAGGTGGCAGCGTTGCCAGAGTTCGTACAGCTGGCGCAGCTGCGCGGGCTGAAGGTCCGCCAGCGGCAGGTCTTCGACCAGCGCGCCGAAGGCGGGAGTGAGGGGCGAATGGTTCACTGCACAATCTCCGCCGCGGCACCCGCGGCGCGGCGAAGGCAAGTGTGCTACGTGCACCGGCGCTGGCAATTGCTCGATTGCCTAAGCGCGCGCTGTCAGTCCTGACAGGCGTTCAGCGCCTGGGCCGGAAGCCGATCACCACCGAACTGGGCACGCGGCCGTCGGTGTCGCGCGGCAGCACCTCGGTCTTGTCCAGCGCGCGCAGCACGGCGTCGTCCCAGGCCTTGATGCCGCTGGAGCGCACGACGCGGCGCGCCACGATGGTGCCGTCCGGGGCGAGCCGCACCTCCACGTCCGTCACGGTGGTCGGCGGCAGGTCGTCGGGGAAGACGATGTTGGGCCGCACCCGGCTCTGCACGCGGCCTTCCCAGCTGGGGGAGGGCCCGCTGGCCTGGGCGGCGCCGCCGGTGGACGCGGGGCTGCCTGTGCCGGCCATGTTCTGGATGCGCCTGAGGTTCTCCTCGCGCATCTGGGCCGTGCGCTTTTCTTGCGCCTCCTGCTCGCGCCGCTTCTTTTCCTCCTGCTTGCGCTTTGCTTCGGCGACCTGGCGCGCCTCTTCCTTCTTGCGCGCCTCGGCTTCCTCGCGCTTGCGCTCGGCCTCGGCCGCCTCGCGCTGCTTGCGCTCGGCCTCGGCACGGCGCTGCTTCTCACGCTCCTGCCGGCGTTCCTCGGCGCGCTTTTCCTCTTCGCGCTCGCGGGCTTCGCGTTCCTTCTTCTCGCGCTCCAAGGCGATCTGCGCCTCGCGCTGCGCCTGCGGGGCGGGCGGCGCAGGCGCCGGCACCGGAGGTTGCGGGGCGGGTGCCGGGGGCGGCGGCGGGGGAGGCGGCGGAGGAGGGGGCGCCGGCCGCGGCGCGGCTTCCTGGGGCACGGCCGCCCACAGCTCGGCCTCGGCCGTCACCTGGGTGTCGCGCTTCCATTGCAGGCCCTGCATGAGCGCGAGCACCAGCAGCAGGTGCGCGGCCACGGCCAACCCGAGGGACTTCATCATCCCGGGTTCGGGCGGCGGGACCAGCGTCTCGCGGTCCGCGCCGCGGAACTCGCTGGCGGACGGGGGCAGGCTCATTTCGCCAGTTGCACCGACAGCCCGACGCGTTGCACGCCAGCGCGCTGCAGGGTGTCCATGACCTTCACGACCGTCTCGTACTTCACGCTGCGGTCGGCGCTGATGACCACGGCCACGCTGCCGGGCGGGACCCCGGACTGGGCCTGCAGCACCACGGGAGGGATGTCCTGCAGCGCGAGCGGAAAGGTCTTATCGGCGATCTTCACCTCCAGCCGTTCGTCCTTGCCCACCGTGACCTGCACCACCTGGTCGGGCTGGCGGGCGGCCTGGCCCACGGTGGGCAGGTCGATGAGGCTGGGCGTGATCAGGGGCGCCGTCACCATGAAGATGATCAGCAGCACCAGCATGACGTCGATGAACGGGACCATGTTGATCTCGTTCATCGTCCGGCGTCCGCGACCGCGGTGGGCTACCTGGGGCATTGGACAGCCTCCGGATACCAACAGCCGGACGCAAAAGTCGCAAAGGTCACGCAAAAGAATGGATGGAAGTCCTTTTGCGACTTTTGCGCAACTTTCGCGACCTTTGCGTCCTGAAGTCCGCTTTCGACGGCGCTCATTTCAATGCCCCGAAGCGGACTGGGCGCCCAGGTTGCGTTGCAGGATGTTGGAGAACTCCTCGATGAAGGTCTCCAGCTGGATGGCCACGCGGTCGATGTCGCGGGCGAAGCGGTTGTAGGCGACCACGGCGGGAATGGCCGCGAACAGGCCGAGGGCGGTGGCCACCAGCGCCTCGGCGATGCCGGGCGCCACGGTGGCCAGCGTCACCTGCTGCAGCGAGGCCAGGCCGGTGAAGGCGTGCATGATGCCCCACACCGTGCCGAACAGGCCGACATAGGGCGACACCGACCCCACCGAGGCCAGGAAGGACAGGTGGGTCTCGATGGCGTCGAGCTCGCGCTGGAAGCTGGCGCGCATCGCCCGGCGCGCGCCATCGAGCAGCGTGCCGGCATCGGTGATGCGGCGCTCGCGCAGCTTCTGGAATTCACGCATGCCCGAGGCGAAGATGCGCTCCATCGGGCCGGCGGTCTTGGCGTTCTGCGCCGCCGCGGCGAACAGGTCGTTGAGGCTGGTGCCGGACCAGAACTCGCGCTCGAAATCGTCGTTGAGCGACTTCACGCGCTTGAGCGCGAACAGCTTGCGGAAGATCGCCGCCCAGCTGGCGATGGACACCACCAGCAGCAGCAGCATCACCAGCTGCACCACGATGCCGGCACCGAGCACCAGCTGGAGGATCGACAGGTCTTGGTTCATGGGGTCTTCAGCACTTCCAGGACGGCGGTGGGGATGCGCGCCGGCCGCAGGGTCGCGGCCTCGACCCACCCGATGCGGATGGTCCCCTCGCACAGCAGCACATGGCCGCGCCATGCCTGCTGACGGATTATCAAAGACGCACGGCCCGAGGCTTCGAGCGCAGCGGTAACGAGAAGTTCGTCATCGAGCCGCGCCGGCGCCAGATAGCGCACCGCGGTCTCGCTGACGATGAACATGCCGCCCGAGGCTTCGCGCAGCGCGCCTTGCGCCACGCCCAGGGCGCGCAGCCATTCGGTGCGCGCCCGCTCGAAGAACTTCAGGTAGTTGGCGTAGAACACGATGCCGCCGGCATCGGTGTCCTCCCAGTAGACCCGCACCGGCCAGGTGAAGACGCCGTCTGCCGCCGGCGCGCTCATCCCAGCAGGGCCTGCAGGCGCGCCGCCGCTTCCTGCAACTGCGCCATCGAATTGGCGGTGGAGAAGCGGATGAAGCGGCTGGTCTCGGCCTGGCCGAAGTCGCGTCCCGGCGTGACCGCCACGTGGGCGCGTTCCATCGCCGCGAAGGCGAAGTCCCAGCTGCCCTCGACGCCGATGCGGCGCGCTGCCTCGCTGCAGTCGGCCCAGGCGTAGAAGGCGCCATCGGGCACCACCGGCACCTGCAGGCCGAGGGACTGCAGCGCCGGGATGAAGAAGTCGCGGCGGGCGCGGAACTGGGCGCGGCGCCGCTCGTACTCCTGCAGGCTCTCGTCCTCGAAGCAGGCCAGCGCGGCGAACTGCGCCACCGTGCTGGGGCAGATGAACAGGTTCTGCGCCAGGCGCTCCACCACCGGCACCAGTGCCTCGGGCACCACCATCCAGCCCAGGCGCCAGCCGGTCATGCTGAAGTACTTGGAGAAGCTGTTGATGCTGATGACCTGGTCGTCGACGGCCAGCGCCGTTTGGCCAAAGGTGTCGTCGTAGCTCAGGCCCAGGTAGATCTCGTCCATCAGCGTCACGCCGCCGCGCGCCCGCACGAACGCGTGGATGCGCCGCAGTTCGTCCGGATGGATGGAGGTGCCGGTGGGGTTGGAGGGCGAAGCCAGCAGCACGCCGCGGGTGCGGGCGCCCCAGTGCGCCTCCACCTTGGCGGCGCTCAGCTGGTAGCGTTCGGCCGCCGTGGTCGGCACCAGCACGGCCTGGCCTTCGGCCGCGCTGACGAAGTGGCGGTTGCACGGATAGCTCGGGTCCGGCATCAGGATTTCGTCGCCGGCGTCGATCAGAGCGAGGCAGGCCAGCTGCAGCGCCGCGGAAGCGCCGGCGGTGACGACGATGCGGCGGGCCGGCACCTCGACGCCGAAGTGCGAGGCGTACCAGCCGCTCAGGCGCTCGCGCAGCGCGTCGAGGCCGGTGGCATGGGTGTACTGCGTGCGGCCGTCGCGGATGGCGCGCTCGGCGGCTTCCTGCACCAGCGGCGGCGCGGTGAAGTCCGGCTCGCCGATGTTCAGGAAGATCATCGGGCGCTCGCTGCGCGCCACGTCCTGCGCCAGGCGGGCGGCGGCCTTGGCCACCTCCATCACGTAGAAGGGCTCGATTTTCTCGGCCCGGCGGGCGATGCGCATCAGGGCCTGGCCTTTCCGCTGGCGCGGTCGGCCTCCACCTCCACGGCGCGCAGCTGCGGCGCCAGGCCGTTGAGCACGCCGTTGACGTACTTGTGGCCGTCGGTGCCGCCGAACTCCTTGGCGAGTTCGATGCATTCGTTGAGCACCACGCGCCAGGGCACGTCGGCCGCGTGGCGGAACTCGTAGGCGCCGATCCACATCACGGCGTGCTCGATCGGCGAGATCTCCTCGATCTTGCGATCGAGCAGCGGCAGGATCAGCGCATCGAGCTCGGCGGCTTCGCGGATGCAGCCATGCAGCAGGGCGTCGTAGTGCGCCGAGTCGGCCTTGTGGAAGCCCGACAGGCCGCGCGTGAACTGGTCGATGGACTCGGCGTCCTGGCGGCCCACCAGGTGCTGGTAGAGCGCCTGGACCGCGAACTCGCGGGCGCGGCTGCGCGCCGGCTTGGCCGAGGTCTTGCGGGGAGCGGGAGCGGCCATCAGAGCTTGTCCATCAGGTTGGCCATCTCCACGGCGACGCGCGCGGCGTCCACGCCCTTTTCCTCCTGCCTGGCGATCGCCTGCTCCATGTTCTCCACGGTCAGGATCGCGTTGGCGATGGGCAGCTGGTAGTCCAGCGAGACGCGGGTGACGCCGGCGCCGGACTCGTTGGCCACCAGCTCGAAGTGGTAGGTTTCGCCGCGGATGATGCAGCCCAGCGCGATCAGGGCGTCGTAGTCGCCTTTTTCCGCCAGGGCCTGCAGCGCCACCGGCACTTCCAGGGCACCGGGCACCTGGACCAGGTGGATGTTGTCCTCGGCCACGCCGAGTTCCACCAGCGTGGCCCGGCACGCCTTGGCCAGCGCGTCGGTCACGCCCTGGTTCCAGCGCGCCTGCACGATGCCGATCTCGAGCTCGCTGCCATCGAGCTGGCCGCTCTTTCCCTTGTCTGCTCCGAACAATGTCGTTCCTCAGTTGGGGGCCGGCGTGTAGCCGGCCACTTCCAGGCCGTATCCGGCCATGCTGGGCATGCGCCGCGGCGTGCCCATCAGGTTCATGCGTTGCACGCCGCATTCGCGCAGCACCTGCGCGCCGATGCCATAGGTGCGCAGGTCCATGCGGCCGCGCTCCGGCGCCTGGGCGGCGCGCGCCGTGCCTTCGAACTGGGCGAGCAGCTGGTCGGCCGTCTCGCCGCAATTGAGCAGCACCGCGACGCCGCGGCCGCAGGCCGCGATGTGCTTCAGGCTGGCGTCCAGGCTCCACGAGTGCATGGTGCGATCGAGCTCCAGCGCGTCGAGCACCGACAGCGGCTCGTGCACCCGCACCGGCACCGCGTCCTCGGGCGCCCAGCTGCCCTTGACCAGCGACAGGTGCAGTCCCTGGCTGGGCTTGTCGCGCCAGGCGTGGGCGATGAACTCGCCGTAGGGTGTGTTCAGCGGGCGCGTGGCAAGTCGTTCCACCAGCGATTCGGTGCGGCTGCGGTAGCCGATCAGGTCGGCGATGGTGCCGATCTTCAGGCCATGCTCGGCGGCGAACAGCTGCAGGTCGGGCAGCCGCGCCATCGTGCCGTCGTCCTTCATCACCTCGCAGATCACGGCGGCCGGCATCAGGCCGGCCAGCGCGGCGAGGTCGCAGCCCGCCTCGGTATGGCCGGCGCGCATCAGCACGCCGCCGTCGACGGCCTGCAGCGGAAAGATGTGGCCGGGCTGGACCAGGTCCTGGGCGCGGGCGTCGCGCGCCACCGCGGCCTGCACGGTGCGGGCGCGGTCGGCGGCGGAGATGCCGGTGGTAACCCCTTCGGCCGCCTCGATGGAGACGGTGAAGGCCGTGCCCATCTTGGTGCCGTTGCGCGCCACCATGGGTGGCAGCTGCAGGCGCTCGCAGCGCTCGCGCGTGAGGGTCAGGCAGATCAGGCCACGGCCGAAGCGGGCCATGAAGTTGATCGCCTCGGGCGTGACATGCTCGGCGGCCAGCACCAGGTCGCCTTCGTTCTCGCGGTCTTCCTCGTCGACCAGCACCACCATGCGGCCGGCGCGGATCTCCGCAATGATGTCTTCCACCGGGGACACCGGCACGGGGATGGGAGCGGTCATGCGGCCACCTTGGCGGCCGACAGCATGCGCTCGACGTAGCGGGCGATCAGGTCGATCTCGAGGTTGACGCGCGCGTCCGTGCGCAAGTTGCGCAAGGCGGTGTTCTGCACGGTATGGGGAATCAGGTTGATGCTCAGGGTGGTGCCCTCGGCGCCATCCTCGATGCTGTTGACGGTGAGGCTGACGCCGTTGACGGTGATGGAGCCCTTGTAGGCCAGGTACTTGCCCAGTTCGCGCGGCGCCAGGATACGCAGCTCCCAGCTTTCGCCCACCGGTGCCATGCGCAGCACGCGGCCGACGCCGTCGACATGGCCCGACACCAGGTGGCCGCCCAGGCGGTCCTGGGGCCGCAGGGCCTTCTCCAGGTTGACCTCGCCCGGGCCGTCGAGGCCCGCCGTGCGGGCCAGGGACTCCGACGAGATGTCGATGGTGAAGCGGCTTGCCGCGGCGTCGAGCGAGGTGACGGTCATGCAGGCGCCGTTGAGGGCGATGCTGTCGCCCAGCCCGACATCGGACAGGTAGGCCGGCGGTGTTTCGATGGTGAGGCGCTTGCCGTGCGAAGCGGAAGCGCCGAGGTCGTCGATGGCGGCGATGCGCCCGACGCCGGTGATGATGCCGGTGAACATCCCGGCATTTTCGCCGATTCGGCGATGCCCCTGCCCGCAGTCAGAACCGGTCGCGCCCCACCACCCGGGCGACCACGCGCAGGTCGTCGCCCACCCGGTCCACCGACGTGAAGGCCAGCGGCATCGCGTCCTGCAGGCTGGCCAGCGGCCCGAAATGGGCCATGCCCTGGCCGCTGCCCAGCAACTTGGGCGCCAGGTAGACCAGGAATTCGTCGACCAGGCCTTCCCGCACCAGGGAGCCGTTGAGCTTGTAGCCCGCCTCCACATGCAGTTCATTGACCTCGCGCGCGGCCAGGTCGGCCAGCAGGGCCGCCAGGTCGACCTTGCCGCCCGGCCCGCCCAGGTGCGCGATGCGGGCGCCGCGCACCGCCAGTGCGGCCTCGGCGGCCGGTGCAGGCTGCGCTGCGTAGAGCCACACCGGCCGGTTGGGCACGTCGAACAGGGCCGCCGTCGGCGGGGTCTGCAGGCGGCTGTCCACCACCACCAGGGGCGGCTGCCGGTGCACCGGCGCCTCGCGCACGTCCAGGCGGGGATCGTCCTCCAGCACGGTGCCCACGCCGGTCAGGATGGCGCCGGCGCGGGCGCGCCAGGCATGGCCGTCGGCGCGCGCGGCGGTGCCGGTGATCCACTGGCTCGCGCCGGAGGGCAGGGCGGTCTGGCCGTCGAGCGAGGCCGCGACCTTCATGCGCACCCAGGGCCGGCCGCGCACCATGCGGCTGAAGAAACCGATGTTCAGTTCGCGCGAAGCCTCGGCGCCGGGGCCGACTTCCACCGCGACGCCCGCGGCGCGCAGGCGGGCGAAGCCGCGGCCGCCGACCAGCGGGTTGGGGTCCTGCAGCGAGGCGACGACGCGGTGGATGCCGGCGGCGACCAGCGCGTCGCAGCAGGGGCCGGTGCGGCCCTGGTGGGAGCAGGGCTCGAGCGTGACCCATGCCGTGGCACCGGCCACCCGGTGGCCACGGGCGGCGGCGTCACTCAGCGCCATGATCTCCGCGTGGGGGCCGCCGGCCTGCTGGGTGAAGCCTTCGCCGAGCACGGCGCCATCGGCGCCGGTGATCACACAGCCCACGCGGGGATTGGGCTGGCTCAGGCCGATCGCCTGCCGCGCCAGGGCCAGCGCCCGGTCCATGGGACCGGCGCCGCCTGACGCTGTGCCTACTTCCAGCAAGTGTCGACGCCCTGGCTGCCGCTGGCGGCGCGCACGCCCTTGTGGTCCAGGGACAGGACGCCGCACTTGGCGCTGTCCGCCGTGTCCTGGGGGCCCACGGGCGTGGCCTGCACCTTGAAAGCGGTGTTGGAGCTGGCCGAGGCGTCGAGCGCGTAGGTGTAGAAGCCCGCGGTCTCGTTCATGCACGAAATGGCCGGCAGCGTGGTCGGGTACTTCATGCTGACCGTGAATCCGCGCTCCATGTTGTGGGCGGTTTCGGTCAGGCAGGCGGCAGCCGCGACCCGCCGGCTGCGGGTGATGCTGTCCTGGTAGCTCGGGTAGGCGATGCTGGCGATGATCGCCACGATCGCGACCACGATCAGGATTTCGACGAGGGTGAAACCCCCGGAGAAGCGCTTGGTATGCATGTGGTCAGTCCCTCACGATCTCGCGCCAGGAGATGCGGCCGCGCAGCGTCGTGCCTGACTTGCCGAGGCCTGCAATGTACTTGATGAGCGCGCCCGAGGTGGACGTGGTGCCCGAGCCGCCGACGTAGACGTCCACCTTGCCCGGGCCGGTGAGGAACAGCGGCTCGGTCGGGATGCCGATCGCCAGGTCCATGGAGCCGACCGGCAGGTTGTTGAGCTTGTCGTCCTCGAAACCTCCGGAGTTGTTGACGTCCAGGACGGACATCGAGAGGCTGGCGCCGCTCCACGGGTCGACCACGTTCAGGTAGCCGTTGCCGCCCGGGACGCAGATGTCCGTGGTGTTCGGGTAGAGCGATGTCGTCATCAGTGCCGGTATCACGAAGGGGACCAGGCGCGCCGAGCTGACGATGCGCTCGCCGGTCGCCACCGGCGGCGAGCTCAGCGGCAGCTCGATGCGCCAGCCCTTCTTGTTCTTCATGTCATCGGTCGTGGCCTGGCTGAAGGTGCGCACCGGCGTGCCGCCCAGGGTGCCCGAGGTGATCGTGCGCGCCGTCAGGTCGCCCTTGGATACGGTCGACCCGGTGTCGATGATGCCGTACCAGGACTGCTTCTGCGCATCGGTTCCGTCGCCCTGCTTGAAGTAGGAGCCGGTGCCGAAGAACACGAAGCGCTTGCCGAAATTGGGATCGTCGCCGCGGTCGTTGACGGCGGTGTACATGGGCGCCGTGATCGGCTGGCGGTTGTTGGAGGCATCGGTGGCGACGAACATCGGCGTGCCGTTGGCGACCTTCCAGGTGCCGGGGTCGCTGCCGCTCAGGTCGAACTTCCACACGTTGCCCTTGAGGTCGCCTGCGTAGGCCACGTCGGCCGTGCCGTCGTTGTTGGTGTCTGCGGTGACCGGGGCGGCCAAGCCGTTGTCGCCGTCCACGCCGGTGTCGATCTTGCGGATCGCATCGATGCTGCCATTGGCGTTGATGATGAAGATGTACAGGACGGCCTTCTGGTCGATGCTGTTGTAGCCGTTGCCCACCAGCAGGCCCATCTTGCCGTTGTTCAGCGGCACCGCGACGCTGCGTCCCAGCATGTAGCCCAGGTCGGGGTCGGTGTTCGACTTCAGCGTGCCGACGCTCATGGCGGCCTCGGGCGTGTACTCCCACAGGTAGTTGCTGGTCGTGAAGGCGGCGGGGTTGGTCACGTCGAGCGCGAACAGCCCCTTGCCGCCGCGGCCCATCAGCGCGAACAGGTAGTTCTTCTTGGCGCCGGAGGCGGGCGTGATGGTCATGACGTTGACGTCGCCGTCCACATACCACTGGTGCGGATCGGCCGAGGTGCCATACGACTGCCGCGCCAGGTTCGGCAGGCGCGCCACCGAGGCGCGCGGAATGAAGGCGAACAGTTCGGTGCCGCCACCGTCGGCGCGGCCCTTGCCGTTGAAGGCGTGCAGCATGCCGTCGTTGGCGCCCACGTAGACCACCCCGGCCTCCTTGTCGTAGAAGGGCGAGGAATGGACGATGTCGCCGAGCGCGTGTTCGCGGTCACGCAGGCTACCGCCGTTGAGCAGTTCCTTGGACCGATTGCCGCGCAGGTAGTCGAAGATGTCCTGGCTGACCAGCGCGGTCTGGTCGGCGGTCGGCAGGGCGGCGTAGGTGCTCAGCTTGACCGTGGTGCTGGAGGCGGTGCGCATGAAGATGTTGCGCTGGTTCCAGGCGGGCAGGCGCTGCGAGGCCTCCCAGTCGGGCGTGGCGCCGACACCTCCGGTGGCGAGGGTGGGGTAGGAGATCAGGTCGCCCGACCAGCGCTGGGTGTTGAAGACCGCCTGGTACAGCCGCGCGTTGGACGAGATGCTGGTGCTGTTGGCCGAAATGTTCGAGGCGCTGCTCGAGCGGTTGGCGATGTTGTCCAGCGACTTGCGCAGCGACTCCTTGAGCTTCAGCGGGTTCTGCACCAGCAGGTAGGTGTCGGGGATGCCGTCACCATTGACGTCGAACTCGGCGTCGAGGTTGGGCTTGTTGTTGTTGTCCTTGTCGACGAACCCGCCCCACTTGGCCGCGTACCACAGCGGGCTCTCGAGCAGGCGCGCGGCGCCGGCCGTGGAGCTGCTCGGGCTGAAGGTGCGGGTGGTGTCGAAGGGCAGCTTGCGGCACTCGCTGGGGTTGCCCGTGCCGGCGGTGTTGTTGTCGTTGTAGGCGTTGCAGTGGCCCGGATCCTTGCCCGGTGGTGTGTTCAGGAAATAGCCCTTGTCGGCGTTATTGACCTTGTCCTCCCGGTTCTGCACCTCCAGGTAGATGCCGTCCTTGGTGGTGCCGGAGATCACGTAGCCCAGGCGCTGGTCCCAGCCCTCGGCGTTGTAGGCGACCCGGGTGCGCACGGAGAGCTTGTTGTCGGCCGTGGCCTCGACCGTGTACTCGACCACGGCGTCCATGTCGTGGTCGGCGCCCTGTTCCACGTCCTCGAAGTTGATCTGGAACTTGGCCGAGTAGCGGCCGCCGTTGACGCTGGTGTCGCGGTCCTCGTCGCTCGAGTTGGCGATGGAGGTGACGTAGAAGTCGACGATCTGGTCGGTTGGCTGGAACTGGCCCTTGTTGCGGTTGACCGCTTCCCTGTGGTTGTAGGCGACCGTCTTGGCGAAGGGCACCAGGGTCACGATCTTCCCGCCGGACAACTTGGCCTCGATGCGGGGCAACGGGGAAGCGAGGGCCACCGTGAAGGTGTCCAGGGTCTGCTTGCCCTCCTTGTCCGAGCGCAGGTCCGTCGTCTTGGCGTAGTAGGCCACGGAGGCGGCGTAGTAGCTGCCGTTCTTGGTCGGCTCCTCCGGCGCCAGTCCGCGTGCCAAGCCCAGGTCGTCGACCTGCTTGGCGGTGGGGGCCGAGTCGAAGTTGGTGGAAGTCGACTGGCCGATGAAGCGGGGGCCGCGGGCGTCGGGTTCGTTGTCGGTGATGAACTTCGCCACGGTGCCCACGTTCAGGCCGGCCAGGTCGCCGCTGAAGGTATTGAAGCGGCTACCCGGCAGCTCGTCCGAATCGTAGGAGACGTTGATGTCCGAGATGGTCAGCAGGTTACCCCGCGCGCAGGTCGGCGCCTTGGCCGCGCTGTTCGACGCATACGGGTCGTCCCAGCTGGCGTTGCTCAGGCCCACCTGCGCATCCACCGTGGTCGGCGTGGCGTAGGCGCTGGTCGGCGTCTTCTTGCCGGCGAAGTAGCGCACCGCCTCGTACATCATCTCGCCCATCGGGTTGCCCCAGTCGGGGAACTCCCCCGAGTTGGGCGCCCGGTCGGCCAGCCAGGGGCCCCAGCTCGCGTAGGTTCCGTCCGTGCGGCCGTTGTTGAAGCCGCGGATGCGCAACTTGTCGAAGGTCGTCACGATGGTGGCGTTCGCGGTGAAGGTGCCGTCGTCGGCCTTGATCTCGTCCTTGAACGAACTGATCACCTTGCGCAGGCGTCCACCGGACTGGTTCTTGTCGTAGCTGCCGGTCATGAGGCCGAACAGCATGGTGTCGGTCTCGCCGTAGTCGTGCAGCAGACCCACCGGCTTCCAGTTGCCCTTGGGGTACTGCTTGCAGCCGTCGTTGTGGTCTTTTGTGCAGACCGACACGCGCACCGTGTAGTTGGTACGGCTGCCGCCATGGGTGTTGTCCGCCAGCACCGGGCGCTCGGTCGAGGCCCATTCCCAGACCCGCTTGCTGGAGTTGGTGACCACCGACAACCAGGGCGGCAGGTTGCTGCAGCTGTCCAGCGTCGAGCAATTCTTCTGGTACATCGGCGTCGAATCGGTGCTGCCGGTGACATTGCCGAAGAAGTGCCGCTTGCCGCTGCTGGGTTGGGCCAGCGGCGTGTAGTCGCTGATCTTGTAGCCGTCGATCGCCTGGCTCTGATATTCCTTGGCCCAGGAGTGCGCGTCCTGCGGGATGTAGGCGCGGCGCAGGACGGTTTCGGTGGCGCTGTCCTTCTCGCGGTGGCCGCCGTACAGGACGACGCGCAGGGCATCGATGCGGCTGGTGGTGACGTAGTTCAGCCAGTTGCCGGACCACTTGCCGGGGCACGTGTTGGCAGTGCCCGCGCGGCCGGAGGGGGTGAACAGGCCGTTGTTGTTGGAGTTGCCGTTGTGCGTGTAGCAGAGGTCGGACTGGAACAGGCCCACGTAGGTGATGCCCGGCTTGAAGCGAATGTCCATCGTGCCGTCGCCGTCGACGTCGCTGGCATCGTTGTAGGCCTCGTAGAACAGGCGGTGGTCGCGGCCGGCCACCAGCATCACCATCGGCTTGACGCCGTTGATGTTGACGCTCAGCGGGTAGGCGGGGATTTCCAGGGCGCTGGTGGCGATGGCCCCGCAGAAGGCGGCGGTCAGCAGCACCAGTTGGCTGGCTTTGTTCAGGACATGGCGAGGGGACATGACGGCTCCGTTCAGGGGCATCAATCAGTGGCGTAGACGGACTGCAACATGGCCGCGGCCCGGCCGTTGCCGCCGGCGCGTGCCGTGATGCGGTAGCGCTTGCAGGTGGTGGCGGAAGCGCTCGGGTCCGCGGGGTCGCATGGGAAGGTGTTGCCCAGGTATTCGGCGAAGTACTGGGGCGTGATGCTCAGGTCGCCGCTGCCGACGGTGGCGGCGTTGGCCCAGCCGGCGAAGGTGGTGTCGGTCCAGCGGGTCTCGGTCGTGCCTGGAATGGGGCAGACATGCACCGTCAGCGAACTGCCGGAGAAGCTGCTGCATGCGCCGCTGGTGGGCGTGGGCTTGATCGCTTCGAGCGCGGCTTCCGCGCTGCGCAGGGCCGCCTCGGCGGCCTGGAACGCGAGGCCGCGGTCGTACGAATAGCCGGCCATGCGCTCCTGCTGCGAGATCATGCGCACGGCGGTGAGCGCCAGCAGCGTCATCATGATCAGCAGGATCAGCGCGGTGATGAGGACCAGGCCCGACTGGCGCGCTGCGTTGGATGTGGTGCGGTGGGTCACAGCCTGTCCCTGTTGCGAAGGGCCGAGACGGCGATGAACTTGCGCTGCAGCGGCGCGCCGTTGACCTTCTCCTCGGATTCGAAGGTGAGCGCGATGCGCACGGCGACCACCTGCTGCGTGTTGGAGAGCGACCAGCCGCCTGCGAACACGGCATGGTTGGCAGGCACCCACGCGGTGGCGAGCGTGCCGCCGCTCGCGCCATCGCGCGTCAGGTACTCAATCTGCATGTCGGTGACGTTGCTCACCATTTCCTGCGCCTCGGGCGTGGGCGCGCCTGCCGTCTTGGTGAGCTGGATGCGGTACAGCGACTTGCCGCCACTGGCGTTGTAGCCGACGTACCAGAACACCGGGTCGAACTTGACCAGCATGCCGCCGGCCTCCACCGTCTTGCCCGGCGAGGTGGCGCCGCAGGTGCCGGTGGGATAGCCCAGGTTGGCGGAGCAGTTGGCGGCGGGACCGGTCGTGCCGTAGCTGACGGTCACCGGGGGCGAGCCGCCGATGCCGCTGACCTTCAGCAAGGCCGCGTCCTTCTTGTCGCAGGCGATGACCACGTCGCCGGCGGCGAAGCCGCGCGCCGACGGCACGGTGAACTGGTTGCTGCCGGCGGCATGCGCCGAGACCAGCTGGATGGCCGATTCGTCCGAGACCGGACGCAGCACGGTGATGGCGTCGGTGCCGGCGACGCGCGCCGTGGCGCCGGTGCCCGTGGCCTTGGCCGGCGCCGCCTGGCCTCCGTCGTAGCCCACCAGCGTGCCGCCGGCCCAGTCGGCCCACCAGGGCGGCGTGGCCGCCACCACGTTGGCCATGCGGGGGCTGGTGAAGGGCATGCCGCAGGGCACGATGCCGGCCTCGCGGATCTCGCGCATCAGGATCTCGAAGGAGAAGCGCGAGTTCTCCTGCACCCGCGAGAGGTTCTCGTTGACGCGGAACGACTCGCGGCTGTTGACGAAGATGCTGATCACGCCGGCCAGCAGGAACAGGCCGACCACCATGGCGACCAGCAGTTCCACCAGGGAGAAGCCGGCGCTGGCGGCGCGCCGGGTGGCGTGGCGGCGCGACTCAGACACGGGAGCTCACCGTGATGGTCTGGTCGCCCAGGCCGCCGGCGCGGCTGTCGTCCCAGAAGATGCGGACCGAGCACCGGTAGTCGGCGTCGCACTGGACCGACGCGCAGGTGGTGGAGTCGTCCACCCCGCTGCCCATGTCCTCCTTGATGGCGTCGATCCAGTCGCGCAGGGTGTTGTCCCCCAGCGTGGAGCCGCTGATGGCGGTCGAGGCGCAGGTCTTGTTGATGTTGTAGTTGCCGCCCTTGGCCGATTCGCGGTCGATGCGCAGGACGTCGAGCATGTACTGGCCGTAGATCACCGCCTGGCCGCGCTGGAAGCTGCTGACGCTGCCCTGGAGCGCGCGGGCCTGCATGGCGGACATCCCCATCAGGCCGAAGCCGAGGATCAGCAGCGTCACGAGGATCTCGATCATCGACGCGCCTCGCTGCCAGCGGCTGGGCCGGGCGCGGGAGGGCGGGGGAGGGGCGTTGCGCATGGTGTTCTCAGGGGGCGGGGCAGGTCGCCGCGATGCCGGTGGGGCGCTGCAGGACGACCCGGCCGGTCGATTGGATGACGAGGTCGCGGGCCCGGTTGTCGTTGGTGAGCGCGCTCGACTTGCTGCAGATGCGGATGGTGCCCGCCTGCATCGAACCGCCGTACGAGCGGGCCCGGCCATCGGCGCCATAGGAGATGTAGTTGTTCAGGTTGGTCGCGGTGGTGCCGACGGCGACCAGTTCGCCCCGCAGGGGCTTGCCGACGAAGGTGACGGTTTCGCCGGCATCCACCGTCGCCACGGTCGCGGTGGCCACCCGGGTGGTGTCCTGGAAGACGAGCCAGCCGCCGCCCCAGTTGGCCGAGGCGCCGCCGCAGGCCGTGGTGCTGCCATCGCTGGCGCAGGCCGTGACCCGGGTGCCCAGGCGCACGGCTTCGGCGCGCGTGCGCGCCAGGGTCGCCTGCAGATCCGTGGTGGCCGTATTGAGCGCGCTGGCGGCGATCTGCGTGCGGAAGCTGGGCACCGCCACCACCGCCAGGATCGCCAGGATCGACAGCGTCACCATCAGCTCGATGAGCGTCATGCCTTGCTGGCGGTGGGGGGCGGGCAGGGGAGGTCGCATGGGCGCAATCGTTGGAATACGGCGAAGTATCCGCACGCTGCGCGGCCGCGCCACCGCATGCAGACTGGCGGTCGAGCATCGGGGATGGAAGGCAAATTTCGCACTGCGCAGACACGCCTGGCGGCACTGTGTCACGCACGTGTGTTTTCCTAGAGTCGTGCCATGGCCATTGCGCACGCCTGCGTCCGCACCCGATCGCATCGCCCTGGTGGCGGCGCCGGGTGGAGCCTGGTCGAGGCACTGGTGGTGGTGACCATCCTGGGCTTGTCGCTCACCGTGGCCGTGCCGCCCGTGCTCGCGATGCGCGATGCCATGGCATTGCGCATCGCGTCGCACGCCTTCATCGGCAGCATGCAGCTCACGCGCATGGAGGCGGTGCGCCGCGGCAGCCGGGTGGCGATGTGCAAGTCGCGCGCGCATATGGGCTGCGTGTCCGAGGGCGGCTGGGAGCAGGGCTGGCTGGTGTTCCACGATGCCAACGGCAACGGCGGCTTCGACGCCACGGAGGAGATCATCGAGCGCAACGCGGGCTACGCAGGATTGGTCTTCACCGGCAACCAGCCGGCTTCGCAGCTGATCGCCTACACGCCCCTGGGTCCGCCGCGCACCGCCACCGGCGCCATGCTCGCGGGCACCCTCACGGTGTGCCACCGTTCGGCCGAGCCCGCCATGGCGCGCCAGATCGTGATCAGCAAGACCGGCCGCGCGCGGATGCAAGAGGTGCGGGTGGACATCTGCGGCTGACAGGACTACTTGCGCACCTCGTCCACCAGCGTCTTGAATTCGTCGACGTCCTCGAAGCTGCGGTACACGCTGGCGAAGCGCACGTACGCCACCTTGTCGAGCTTCTTGAGCTCGCGCATCACCAGCTCGCCGATGCGGGAGCTGGGGATCTCGCGCACGCCCAGGTTCAGCAGCTTCTCCTCGATGCGCTCCACGGCCGTGTCGACCTGCTCGGTGCTCACCGGCCGCTTGCGCAGCGCCAGGTTCATCGAGCCCAGCAGCTTGGCGCGCTGGAACTCGATGCGCCGGCCGTCCTTCTTCACCACCGTGGGGAAGGTGACATCCGGGCGCTCGTAGGTGGTGAAGCGCTTCTCGCAGTCGGCGCACTGGCGGCGGCGGCGGATGAAATCCCCGTCCTCGGCCATGCGGGTCTCCACCACCTGGGTGTCGGCATGGCCGCAGAAGGGGCAGCGCATTACTTGTAGACCGGGAAGCGGCGGGTCAGGGCGTTGACCTGCTCGCGCACCCTGGCGATGTTGGCGGCGTCGCGCGGCTTCTCCAGCACGTCGGCCACCAGGTTGGCGGTCTGCCGCGCCTCTTCTTCCTTGAAGCCGCGGGTGGTCATGGCCGGGGTTCCCACCCGCAGGCCGCTGGTGACCATGGGCTTCTCGGGGTCGTTGGGGATGGCGTTCTTGTTGATGGTGATGTGCGCCTCGCCCAGCACCGCCTCGGCTTCCTTGCCGGTGATGCCCTTGGCGCGCAGGTCGACCAGCATGACGTGGCTCTCGGTGCGGCCGCTCACGATCCGCAGGCCGCGCTCGATCAGCGTCTCGGCCACCACGCGGGCATTGCGCACCACCTGCTGCTGGTAGGCCTTGAACTCGGGGCTCAGGGCTTCCTTGAAAGCCACCGCCTTGGCGGCGATCACGTGCATCAGCGGGCCGCCCTGCAGGCCGGGGAAGATGGCGCTGTTGATCGCCTTTTCGTGCTCGGGCTTCATCAGGATGAAGCCGCCGCGCGGGCCGCGCAGGCTCTTGTGGGTGGTGGAGGTCACCACATCGGCGTGCGGCACCGGGTTGGGGTATTCGCCCGCGGCGATCAGGCCGGCGTAGTGGGCCATGTCCACCATGAAGATGGCGCCGACGTCCTTGGCCACCTTGGCGAAGCGCTCGAAGTCGATGCGCAGCGAATAGGCCGAGGCGCCGGCGATGATCAGCTTGGGCTTGGTTTCGTGGGCCTTGCGCTCCATCGCGTCGTAGTCGATGGCCTCGTCCTTGTCCAGGCCGTAGGACACGACGTTGAACCACTTGCCGCTCATGTTCAGCGGCATGCCGTGGGTGAGGTGGCCGCCTTCGGCCAGGCTCATGCCCATGATGGTGTCGCCCGGCTTCAGGAAAGCCAGGAACACGGCTTCGTTGGCCGAGGCGCCGCAGTGCGGCTGCACGTTGGCGGCGCCGGCGCCGAACAGCTGCTTGACGCGATCGATGGCCAGCTGTTCGGCGATGTCGACGAACTCGCAGCCACCGTAGTAGCGCTTGCCGGGATAGCCCTCGGCATACTTGTTGGTCAGCTGGGTGCCTTGCGCGGCCATCACGGCGGGCGAGGCGTAGTTCTCGCTCGCGATCAGCTCGATGTGTTCTTCCTGGCGGCGGTTCTCGCCCTGGATGGCGGCCCAGAGTTCGGGGTCGGTCTGCTCGATGAGGTGCTTGCGGTCGTACATGCGGCGGCTCTTGGGACGAAGGACCGGCCTCGTGGCCGGCTGCCCAGGCGAACGGCTGGACGCGGGCCTGGACGGCCCGCGGCACGCTTCCCAGTGGTTGGGCGGGGACGGCCCCGCGGTGGTTCCACGTCAGCGCCCCGGGGCGGGGCGCCTATCGCCAGTTGCGTACGGACGCTAGTTTATCCGAGGCGCGGGCCGGCGCCCGCGGGGGAAGGCCGCCGGTAGCCCGGAGGAAGCCGATGCGGCTCAGAGCACGGCGGGGACGATGCCTTCCGCCTGGGTCGGCTCGGGCTCGGCAGGCACCGGCGCCGCGGTACGGATGGGCGCCGGCGGCGCCAGCGGCAGGGCGCGCCCGGTGGCCACCTGCTGCAGCCGGGCGTGCTCGGCCAGCACCTTGTCGCCATAGCCGCCGTCGTCCGGATGCAGTGCGGCGCCGACGTAGAACTTCAGTCCGGCCTGGACCGAGCCGGCGCGGCGGATGCATTCCTCCAGCACCTTGGCGCCCACGCGCAGGTTGCTCACCGGGTCGAAGGCGGCGAGCTTGCCGCCGAAGCTCTCGTACTTGTCGCTGTGCACGCGCGTCATCACCTGCATCAGGCCCTGCGCGCCGACTGGGCTCTGGGCGAAGGGGTTGAAGCCCGACTCGATGGCCATCACGGCCAGCAGCAGCAGCGGGTCGATCTTGGTCCGCGCGCCCACTTCGTAGGCTTCGGCCACCAGCGCGCCCAGCGGCTCGGGCGCGACGCGGTACTTCTTGCTCAGCCAGTAGGCGACGGCCGCCTGCTGCTTGGGCAGGTCCTTGGGATTCAGCGCGGTCGCACGGTCGATGGCGTCCAGCTCCGGTACCAGTCCCAGCGTCCGGGCCTGGCGTGCATGCAGCCAGCTCATGAGCTGCGATTCGCCGGCCTGGCGCAGGTCGGGCCGGGCCATCAGGGTGGCCATCGCGAAGACGACGGTGAGGCCGACGACCGCGAAGCCGTTGTGGGTGATCTCGAAAAAGCCCTGGGCGACGTCGGAGACGAACGTCTGCATTCCCTTGGCCAGTCTTCCTAGCGCTGTCATAGCACTTCCTTTCTACGCGCGGAGCCGGGGCAGCGATGCACTTGCATCGGCACCCACGACTCCTCGTTTGGATTGGTACGCCAGTCGCGAACCGGGTCGGCCTCCTTGCCGGAGGCGTCCCGCCACGGTTGCGACTTCGCCGGGTTCGGCAGCGGGTTCTCTGGTCGTCCCGAGTCTCCTGGCTCGGAACGGGGCGCATTCTAGGAGTCGTCTAAATGCAGGGTCAAGGATAATTTCCTCACTCTTTATGCAATTCATTACATAAGACGCATCAATTTACGGGGGCGGCGCGGGCTTTTTGCGTCAGAAACGCGCGCTGCGTGATGTCAGTGCTGGCCGACGTCCGGCGATTTGCTCTCGAAATGAGAGCGCTCCGGCTCGGCGCGGCGTGGCCGCCGGCGCTTCAGCCACGATTTGCACTGAAATGGTGTGCCGACGGACGGTTTTTTCGCGCGGGAACCTGACGCCGCGCGGCCGCTCGTCGTTCCGGTCGCAGCCCGGTTGGCTTCGGACCTTCGTCGCAGGGCAGGCGGACGGCTTGCCGTCGCGTCAATCCCCGGCTGCCCGTCCATTGATAAATCGGATTTGAAAGGCCGGGCGCCATGGCCTAAGTTGGAAGCGCCCGAGCGATCGGGCAAGCAGCCGGTAGGGCCACGCTCGGTGGCAGCCCCGGCCCGTCTTGGAGGCAATCTTTGCCTCCGGCGCAATGCGGACTTCGACCTCCGTGTTGCGAACCCCGACGGCAGCGACGCGGCGTCGACCGTCCAGCCCGGCCAGGCGGCTGCAGGCCTCCTGACCGGGCTTTCTCATGCCCCAATTTGCATGCGCGCTCGCGGGCACGCCGAATGAGGCGAGAATAGGGCCGTGCCCCCGCGTTCCGGGGGCTTTCCTTTCCTTCCACGTTCTTTCCAGTGACTTCCCTCAAGGCTCCCGACACCCAGTCCCTCGATGCCCTCACCGGCGGCGCCTTCAGTGCGCCCACTTCCGGCGAACGCGCCGCGCGCGTGCGCGAGTGGCTCGCCAGCCAGCCCAGCACCGAGCAGATGCAGGAGGTGTTCCGCGAGCTGAGCGCGCGCGACAAGGGCGCGGCCCGCCCCCTGCGCGAAAAGCTCGACGAGATCAAGCGCGCCAAGGGCCAGGAGGCGATCGCCGCCGAATGGGCCGAGCGCGCGCGCCAGTTGCTGGCGCAGCCGCGGTTGAACATCGCCGATGCCATGGCCTGGCAGCGCGACGCGGCCAAGGCGGGCGCCCCCCTCAGCCGCGAGCCGCTGGCCGGCGTGAAGGCCGAGCTGGCCGAGCGCGTCAAGGGCATCGAGGACCTGCAGACGCGCGTGCAGGTGCAGCGCGAGGCGGCGGTGCTGCTGGCGCAGCGCATCGAAGTGCTGTCCACCAAGTCGTGGCGCGACGCCCAGGCCGCCGCGGGCGCGCTGCAGGCCGACGTGCCGCAGTGGCAGGCGCAGGCCCAGGCGCTCCTGGAAGATGCCAGCTGGGGCAGCCTGGATCCGAAGTTCCCGCCCTTGCTGGAAGCCTCGCGCGGCCAGTTGCAGGCGGTGTGGGATGCTTTCCAGAGCGCGCTGGCGCAGGCCATTGCGGCGGCCGACGATGCGGCTGCCCCCCTGCCGCCGGTGCCGGTGTGGGCCGACGAACTGCGCCAGGGGCGCGGGCAGCCGGCCGAAGCCGCGCCGCCCAAGCCGGCCAAGCCCAAGGTCGATCCCGAGCTGCGGGCCAGGGCGACCCAGGCGGTGGGCGAGGTGATGGCCAAGCTCGAACAGGAGATCGCCCAGGGCCACGGCAAGGCCAGCGCCGGCGCGGCCGCGGCCTTGCGCAACGCCCTGAAGGAACACGGCAAGCTGATCGACGACAAGCTCGAGGCCAAGGCGCATGCCGCACTGGCTGCCGCCACCGAGCTGGAAGGCTGGCAGCGCTGGCGCGCCGACCAATTGCGCCAGGAGCTGGTGGCCAAGGCCGAGGCGCTGTTCGAGACGGTGCCCGCGCGCGGCAAGCCGCGCGGCGAGCGGCGGGACACGCCCGCGGAGCC
>JAEZKX010000246.1 GCA_023436025.1 Pseudomonadota bacterium
CCCAAGCCGCGTGCGCGCCAGAAGCCGGACGGGAGCCCGAGGCCGCGCCCGCGCCGCCGCCGCCCACGCTGGCCGACGCCGAGTCGCTCACCCCAGACTCCGACTTCACCCGCTTCGTCCGCCCCGACGTGGATCCGGCGGTGAAGAACGCGGCCATGAAGAAGCTCTTCGCCGATCCACACTTCAATGTGATGGATGGGCTCGATATCTACATCGACGACTATTCCAAGGCCGACCCGCTGCCGCCTTCGATGCTGAGGCAGCTGGCGAGTGCGAAATTCCTGAAGCTGTTCGACGAGGCCGAGGAAAATCCCCAGCCCGCGGGAAGCCCTGCCGTGGACGCGGCGCCAGGCGTGGCACAGTCCGGCCTATGCAAAGATGTTCCGAGCCAGCCGGAGGCACCCGCGCCGCCGGCCAGCCATCCCGACCATGCCGACCCTGATTTGCGATTGCAACAAGACCATGCCCCTGGACGCGACGTCCCTGGGCAAGGCCCTCGATGAGAACCTGACGCTGCACTCGACGCTGTGCCGGCGCGAGGCCGGCGCGTTCCAGCAGGCCGTGCAGGGCAGCGACGACGTGGTCGTGGCCTGCACGCAGGAGAAGCGGCTGTTCGCCGAGCTGGGCGCGCAGACCGAAGGCGCCACCGCGCCCCTGCGCTTCGTCAACATCCGCGAGACCGGCGGCTGGAGCCGCGATGCCCGCGGCGCCACGCCCAAGCTGGCGGCGTTGCTGGCCATGGCCAGGCTGCCCGAGCCCGAGCCGGTCACCACCGTCACCTACAAGAGCGGCGGCCGGCTGCTGGTGATCGGCCCGATGGAGGCCGCCGAGCGCGCGGCGGCGGTGGTGGGTGACGTCCTCGACGTCACCATCTTCGCGCGCGGCGGCAGCGGCATGCAGGAGCGCAAGTTCCCCGTTCTCGGCGGCCGCCTGCAGGGCATCACCGGCTGGCTGGGCGCCTTCCAGGTGGAGTGGCTGCAGGACAATCCGATCGACCTGGACCTGTGCACCCGCTGCAATGCCTGCCTGGCCGCCTGCCCCGAACAGGCCATCGGCCTGGACTACCAGGTCGACCTGCAGGCGTGCACCGGCCACCGCGCCTGCGTCAAGGCCTGCGCCGTCGCCGGCGCCATCGACTTCACCCGCACGCCGGTGCCGCACAGCGACAGCTTCGACCTGGTGCTGGACCTGCGCCCGCAGCCGGCGTTCGTGCAGCACGCGCCGCCGCAGGGGTATTTCCACCTGCCGCCCGCGCAGGCCGAGGGACCGCGCGCCATCGAGACCCTGGTCAGGTTGCGCGAGCTGGTGGGCGAATTCGAGAAGCCCAGGTTCTTCGCCTACAAGCAGAAGCTGTGCGCGCACAGCCGCAACGAGCAGGTGGGCTGCCGGGCCTGCATCGACATCTGTTCGGCCGAGGCGATCTCCAGCGACAAGGCGCGCCAGCAGGTCAAGGTGAACCCCAACCTGTGCGTGGGCTGCGGCGCCTGCACCACGGTGTGCCCGTCCGGCGCCATGAGCTACGTCTATCCCAAGGCCGCGGAGCAGGGCACGCGCGTGCGCACCCTGCTGGCGACCTACGAGCGCGCCGGCGGCCAGGCGCCCATCCTGCTGCTGCACTCCCAGGAGCGCGGCCAGGCGCTGGTGGAGGACCTCGGCCGCGCCGCACGCCTGGGCGCCGCCCATGGCGTGCCGGCCAACGTGGTGCCGTTGCCGCAGTGGCACGTGGCCAGCACCGGCATCGACGTCTGGCTGGCCGCCGTCGCCCAGGGCGCGACCCATGTGGCGGTGCTGGCGACCGGCGAGGAGGCGCCGCAGTACCTCGATGCCCTGGGCGCGCAGATGGAGGTGGCGCAGGCGCTGCTGAATGGCCTGGGCTACGCGGGCAGCCACTTCAGCCTGTTGCGCGCCGCCCATCCGAGCGACCTCGACCAGGAACTGCAGCTGCTGGAGCGGCGGCGCGGCGCGGTACCGGCGCAGCGGGCGCGTTTCGCCGTGGCCGCCGAGAAGCGCAACACGCTGGACCTGGTGCTGGACCACCTGGTGGAGCAGGCGCCGGTGCGCGCCGAGAGCATCGTGCTGCCGGCGGCCTCGCCCTTCGGCAGCGTGCTGGTCGACAAGGACAAGTGCACGCTGTGCCTCAGTTGCGTGGGCGCCTGCCCGGCCAGCGCGCTGCAGGACAACCCGCAGATGCCGCAGCTGCGGCTGGTGGAGAAGAACTGCGTGCAGTGCGGCCTGTGCGTGAAGACCTGTCCGGAGCAGGCCCTCGCGCTGCAGCCGCGCCTGCTGCTGACGCCCGAGCGCAAGCAGCCGCGCGTGCTGAACGAGGCCCGGCCCTATGGCTGCGTGCGCTGCGGCAAGCCCTTCGGCACCCTGAAGGCGGTGGAGGCCATGCTGGGCAAGCTGGCCGGCCACGCCATGTTCCAGGGCGCGGCCCTGGAGCGGCTGAAAATGTGTGGCGACTGCCGCGTGATCGACCTCTATTCGGCCGGCGACGAGACCCGCATCCACGACCTATGAACGAGAGCATCCCCGTGTCGTCCGCGCTGGACGAGGAAACCGCGCGCGCCGAAGTCTATGGCCTGCTCGCGCAGATTTACTACGCGCCGCCGCCGGCGGAACTGCTGGCCGCCCTGCGCGTGGCCGTCACCCAGGCGCCGGCCGAAGGCGCCTTCCTGGAGGAGCCCTGGCGCGAGGTGGTCGGCGCCGCCCGCGACCTGGCCGATGCGCAGATCGCGGCGGAATACGACGCGCTGTTCGGCGGCGTCGGCAAGCCGGAGGTCTACCTGTTCGGCTCGCACTACCTGGCCGGCTACCTCAACGAGAAGCCGCTGGCGCGCCTGCGCGACACGCTGGCGGAACTGGGCCTGGGCCGCGACGAGGCGATGCCGGAGAGCGAGGACCACGTGGCCTACCTGTGCGAGGTGATGCGCTACCTGATTGCCGGCGACGACGTGGCGGTGGCCAACCTGACGCGCCAGCGCGCCTTCTTCGCCGAACACCTGCAGCCGTGGATGAACGCGATGTGCGATGCCATCGCCGCCCATCCCAAGGCCCGCTTCTACGCGGCCCTTGCCGGCTTCACGCGTGCCTTCATGCAGGTCGAGGCGCAGGGCTTCGACATGCTGGCGTAGCCAACGGGCCGCCGGTTCGCCGCGAGAGCGTCTCAAAGTGAGACGCTTTTCCTGTCGGTGACCTGTCGTCCGCGTTTTCCCTGAGGAATTACCCGAGTGCCGCTGCGGTGCACGATTGCGGTGCAGTGGGCTCTACACTACATTTATGAACAGTAGTTCATAAGCGAGCCAGGAGACCAGCATGTCCGAAAGCCAGCCCAAGCCGTCCCGCCGCGGTTTCCTGTGGGGAGCCGCCGCGACGGGGGCCGCTGCCGCCGCCGTCGTGGCGCTGCCCACGCCGCCCGCCGCCGAATCCTCCGCCAGCGAGACCACGCCGCCCAAGCCCGAAAAGGGCGGCGGCTACCGCGTCTCCGAACACGTCAAGCATTACTACCGGACCACGCAGGTCTGACCTCGCGGGAGATCCCCCCCATGTTGCTCACGAAGAAATCGGGGGCCGCGCAGGCCCCGCGTTCGCCGTTCGTCCACAGCCTGCAGCGCGGCCTGGCCGCGGCCATCCCCACCATGGACCGGCGCTCCTTCCTGCGCCGCTCCGGCCTGGGCGTCGGCGTCGGCCTGGCGGCCTCGTCGCTCACGCTGGTGAAGAAGGCCCGGGCCGCCGACGGCAAGGGCCCCGGCGTCGGTGACGGCCGCATCGAGGTCAAGCGCACGGTCTGCTCGCACTGCTCGGTGGGCTGCGCGGTCGACGCGGTGGTCGAGAACGGCGTGTGGGTGCGGCAGGAGCCGGTGTTCGATTCGCCCATCAACCTGGGCGCGCACTGCGCCAAGGGCGCCGCCATCCGCGAGCACGGCCACGGCGAGTTCCGCCTGCGCTACCCGATGAAGCTGGACCCGGCGACCGGCAAGTACGTGCGCATCTCCTGGGACACGGCGTACAGCGAGATCGTCGAGCGCCTCAACGAGATCCGCCAGGCCAGCGGCCCCGACGCCGTCTACTGGATCGGCTCGTCCAAGCACAGCAACGAGCAGGCCTACCTGCTGCGCAAGTTCGTCAGCCTGTTCGGCAGCAACAACTGCGACCACCAGGCGCGCATCTGCCACTCCACCACGGTGGCCGGCGTGGCGAACACCTGGGGCTACGGCGCCATGACGAACTCGTACAACGACATGCAGAATGCCAAGGCTGCGTTGTACATCGGCTCCAACGCCGCCGAGGCGCACCCCGTGTCCATGCTGCACATGCTGCATGCCAAGGAGACGGGCACCAAGATGGTGGTGGTCGACCCGCGCTTCACCCGCACCGCCGCCAAGGCCGATCAGTACGTCCGCATCCGCTCCGGCTCCGACATTCCCTTCCTGTTCGGCGTGCTGTACCACGTCTTCAACAACGGCTGGGAAGACAAGAAGTACATCGCCGACCGCGTCTACGGCATGGAGCAGGTCAAGGCCGAAGTGATGGCCAAGTGGACGCCCGACAAGGTGTTCGAGGCCTGCGGCGTGCCCGAGGCCGAGGTGCTGAAGGTCGCCGAGACCATGGCCAAGAACCGGCCCTCCACCATCGTCTGGTGCATGGGCCAGACCCAGCACACCATCGGCAACGCCATCGTGCGGGCCTCGTGCATCCTGCAGCTGGCGCTGGGCAACATCGGCGTCTCCGGCGGCGGCGCCAACATCTTCCGCGGCCACGACAACGTGCAGGGTGCCACCGACGTCGGCCCCAACCCCGATTCGCTGCCCGGCTACTACGGTATCGCCGAGGGCGCCTGGCGCCACTTCTCCACCGTATGGGGCCTCGACTTCGACTGGGTCAAGGGCCGCTTCGCCAGCCCCGCCATGATGACCAAGCCGGGCATCACGGTGTCGCGCTGGATCGACGGCGTGCTCGAGAAGAACGAGCTGATCGACCAAGACCCGAACCTGCGCGCCGTCTTCTACTGGGGCCACGCGCCCAACTCGCAGACCCGCGGCCTCGAGATGAAGAAGGCCATGGACAAGCTGGACCTGCTGGTGGTGGTGGATCCGTATCCGTCGGCCACCGCGGCGATGGCGGCCATGCCGGGCGACGCCAAGGACCTGAACCCCAAGCGCGCCGTCTACCTGCTGCCGGCGGCGACGCAGTTCGAGACCAGCGGGTCCTGCACCGCCTCGAACCGCTCGATCCAGTGGCGCGAGAAGGTCATCGAGCCGCTGTGGGAAAGCCGCAGCGACCACATGATCATGTACCAGCTGGCCGAGCGCCTGGGCTTCGCCAAGGAGCTGGTCAAGAACTACAAGATGCAGAAGGTCAAGGGCATGGACGAGCCCGTGCCCGAGGACATCCTGCGCGAGATCAACAAGGCGACCTGGACCATCGGCTACACCGGCCAGACCCCCGAGCGCCTGAAGGCCCACATGCGGCTGATGGGGCACTTCGACGTCAAGACCCTGCGCGCCAAGGGCAGCGTCAAGGATCCGGAGACCGGCTACGACATCGCCGGCGACTACTTCGGCCTGCCGTGGCCGTGCTACGGCACGCCGGAACTGAAGCACCCGGGCTCGCCCAACTTGTACGACACCACCAAGCACGTGATGGACGGCGGCGGCTGCTTCCGCGCCAACTTCGGCGTGGAGAAGGACGGCGTCAACCTGCTGGCCGAGGACGGCTCCCACTCGGTGGGCTCCGACATCACCACTGGCTACCCCGAGGTGGACCATGTGCTGATCAAGAAGCTGGGCTGGTGGGACGAGCTCACGCCGGCCGAGAAGGTGGCGGCCGAGGGCAAGAACTGGAAGACCGACCTGTCCGGCGGCCTGATCCGGGTGGCGATGAAGAACCACGGCATCCACTGCTTCGGCAATGCCAAGGCGCGCGCCGTGGTGTGGAACTTCCCCGACCCGGTGCCGCAGCACCGCGAGGCGCTCTACAGCACCCGCCCCGACCTGGTGGCCAAGTACCCGTCGCACGACGACAAGAAGGCCTTCTGGCGCCTGCCGACGCTGTACAAGACGGTGCAGCAGCAGAACCTGGTGGACAAGGTGCACGAGAAGTTCCCGCTGATCCTCACCTCCGGCCGCCTGGTCGAATACGAGGGCGGCGGCGAGGAAACGCGCGCCAACCCCTGGCTGGCCGAGCTGCAGCAGGAGGCCTACGTCGAGATCAACCCGCAGACCGCGGCCAGCCGCGGCATCCGGAACGGCGACCGCGTGTGGCTGAAGTCGCCCACCGGCGCGCAGCTGAACGTGCAGGCGCTGGTGACCGAGCGCGTCGGCCCCGACACGGTGTGGATGCCCTTCCACTTCTCGGGCCGCTGGCAGGGCGCCGACATGCTGGCCTACTACCCCAAGGGCGCGGCGCCGGTGGTGCGCGGCGAGGCGGTCAACACCGCCACCACCTATGGCTACGACAGCGTGACCATGATGCAGGAAACCAAGACCACCATCTGCGACGTGCAGAAGGTCGCGTGAGGAGAGAACGATGGCCCGCATGAAATTCATCTGTGACTCCGAGCGCTGCATCGAGTGCAACGGCTGCGTCACCGCCTGCAAGAACGAACACGAGGTGCCGTGGGGCGTGAACCGCCGCCGCGTCGTCACCCTCAACGACGGCGTGCCCGGCGAACGCTCGGTGTCGGTGGCGTGCATGCACTGCTCCGACGCGCCCTGCATGGCGGTGTGCCCGGTCAACTGCTTCTACCGCACCGAGGAAGGCGTGGTGCTGCACGACAAGGACACCTGCATCGGCTGCGGCTACTGCAGCTATGCCTGCCCGTTCGGCGCGCCCCAGTTCCCCTCGGCCGGCACCTTCGGCGTGCGCGGCAAGATGGACAAGTGCACCTTCTGCGCCGGCGGCCCCGAGGCCAGCGGCTCGCAGGCCGAGTTCGAGAAGTACGGCCGCAACCGCCTGGCCGAAGGCAAGCTGCCCGCCTGCGCCGAGATGTGCTCCACCAAGGCGCTGCTCGCCGGCGACGGCGACGTGCTGGCCGACATCTTCCGCACCCGCGTGCTCAAGCGCGGCAAGGGCGCGGAGGTCTGGGGCTGGGGCACGGCCTACGGCTCCAAGCAGGCCGGCCAGCCGGAAGGAGCGAAGTCGTGAGCAAGGCCTGCCTGACCCTCGTGGCCGCCGCCGTGCTGGCGCTGGCCGGCTGTGCCGAGCGCGAGCAGACCGCGACCGGCATCAAGACCGACACCCAGGCCTTCCAGGGCACCAGCAAGCCGCCGCCGTTCACGGCGCCGGGTTGGAAGCCCGGCGACCGCGCCACCTGGGAGCAGGCGCTGAAGGTCCGTACCGTGCAGGGGCAGAACGACTATGCAAAGGTTCCTTGAGCTCGCGCTAGCCGCGGCGCTGGCCCTGGGTGGCGGCGCGGCGCTGGCGCAGGCCACCACGTCGGCCCCGGCCGGCGGCGGCGCGTCCACCACCACCC
>JAEZKX010000252.1 GCA_023436025.1 Pseudomonadota bacterium
GCCCGCATGTAGCGCGGCTCCGTCATCAACGCATCCCACGAAGCCGCAGGCGCCTGCGGCAGCAGCGCCAGGCGGCGCTGTTCGCTCGCTTCGCTGAGCTGCCATTCACCGCGCGACTGCGCTTGCGCCAGGCCATCCAGCATGTCGTCGATGGAGCGGCCGCCCGGGCTGTTGACCGACTCGTTGCACAGCAGCACCATGTCGCAGCCGGCCTGCAGCGCCACCACGGCGGCTTCGGTGTAGGTGACGTCGCGGCCCTCGATCTGGCGGGCGCCGGCCATGCTGAGGTCGTCGCTGAAGACCGCACCGGTGAAGTGCAGCCGCCCACGCAGGATGTCTTGCAGCCACTTGCGCGAGAAGCCGGCCGGGCGCTTGTCGATCTTGGGGTAGACCACGTGCGCCGGCATCACGCTGGTGAGGCTGGTGCTCAGCCATCCGTAGGGCGCGGCGTCGTCCGCCAGGATGGCCTTGAGGCTGCGCTTGTCCACCGGGATGTCGACGTGCGAGTCGGCGGTGACGAAGCCGTGCCCCGGGAAATGCTTCCCACAGTTGGCCATGCCGGCCTCCAGCAGCCCGTGCATGACGCTCTTGGCCAGCAGCGTGGCGACCCGCGGGTCGCGGTGGAAGGCGCGGTCACCGATGACGCCGCTCTCGCCCCAGTCGAGGTCCAGCACCGGGGTGAAGCTGAAGTCGACGCCGCAGGCGCGCAGCTCGGCGCCCAGCACGTAGCCGGCGGCCGTCGCCGCGTCGGTCGCGGCCAGCGCGTCCTGCATCCACAGCTCGCCCAGTCGCCGCATCGGCGGCAGGTGGGTGAAGCCATCGGTGCGGAAGCGCTGCACGCGCCCGCCCTCGTGGTCGACGGCCACCAGCAGGTCGGCGCGCAGTTCCTTGACCTGCGCGCACAGCGCGGCCAGCTGCTCGCGGTCCTGCCAGTTGCGGCCGAACAGGATCATGCCGCCCACCAGCGGATGGGCCAGCCGGCGGCGGTCGTCCGCCGTCAGTTCCAGGCCGGCGACGTCGATGATGACGGGCGCGTGTTCACTCATGGCTTCTTCTCTTCATCCTGTTCCACCACGACGAAGCTCGCGGCGTAATCGGTTTCGTCGGTGACGGTGACCAGCGCGCGCAGCCGGCGTGCCTCGCACCACTCCTTCAGCACGCCGTGCAGCACGATCACCGGCTTGCCGCTGGGCAGCTTGCCCACCTCGCACAGCTTCCAGGTCATGGGCATGCGCATGCCCAAGCCGATGGCCTTGCTGAAGGCCTCCTTGGCGGAGAAGCGCGTGGCCAGGTAGCGGATGCCGCGTTCTGGCCAGCGCGCGCTGCGCGCCCGCCAGGTGGCCAGCTCGGCGTCGGTGAGGATCTTGCCGGCGAAGCGGTCGCCGTGCTTGTCGAGCGAGGCGCGGATGCGCCGCACGTCGCAGATGTCGGTGCCGATGCCGTAGATCACCGCAGCGCGTTCAGGTACTGGCGCACGGCCTCGCCATAACCCAGCTCCAGGGCGTCGGCGACGAATGCATGGCCAATCGAGACTTCCAGCAGGCCGGGCACGGCGCGCACGAACTCCGGCAGGTTGTCGCGGTTGAGGTCATGGCCGGCGTTGACGCCGAGACCCACCGCCTGCGCGGCGCGCGCGGCCGCCGCGAACCGGTCCAGCTGCTCCTGCCGCGCCGAGCTGGCCCAGGCCGCCGCATAGGGTTCGGTGTAGAGCTCGACGCGGTCGGCGCCCACCGCCTTGGCCAACGGCATGGCGGCCGGGTCGGCGTCCATGAACAGGCTGACGCGCACGCCCAGCGCCCGGGCCTCGGCGATCAGCGGGCGCACGCGCTCGCCGTCGGCCGCGAGGTTCCAGCCATGGTCGCTGGTGAACTGGCCCTCGCTGTCCGGCACGAAGGTGCACTGCTGGGGCCGCAGCTCGCGCACGAACTCCATCAGGTTGTGGAAGGGATTGCCCTCGATGTTGAACTCGGCTTGCGGCCAATCGGTCCGCAGCAGCCGGGCCAGGTCGCGCACGTCATCGGGCCGGATGTGGCGGGCGTCGGGCCGCGGGTGCACGGTGATGCCATGGGCACCGGCCTGCAGGCACAGCGTGGCCGCGCGGGTGACGCTGGGGATGCCGAGGTGGCGCGTGTTGCGCACCAGGGCGACCTTGTTGAGGTTGACGGAAAGGGCGGTGCCGGAGCTCATAGGGCCTGCAGGTCCATCATCAGTTGCCGGGTGCGCAGCGTGGGGACGCCGCAATGGTAGTGCAGCAGGGCGCGCAATTGCGGCTTCAGCTCGCCGGCCGCCGCGGCGGCCCGCAAGGTGGCGGCAAACGGCGCGGGATCGTCCAGCGCCGCCTGCAGTCCCCGCCATTGCAGGCCGGTGAGGCTGGCGCGCTCCTGCGGGTCCTGGGCCTCGACCAGGCCGCCTTCCGGCCGCAGCACGTAGCGCTCTTCGTCGCGCAGCGGCGCCAGGGTGGCGGTCTGCGCGTCGAGCACCGGCAGCAGGCCGATTTCGCGCAACAGCAGCAGCTCGAAGGCGCGCAGGGCCGGCTGCAGGGTGTGCTCGGCGTCGCCCGCCAGCACCCGCACGGTGGCGGCGTAGGCGTCGAACAGCACCGGATGCGGGTCGTCGCGCGCCAGCAGGCGCAACAGCAGCTCGTTGAGGTAGTAGCCCGACAACAGGGCGTCGCCGGTGGGCATGACCTGGCCGCCCAGCCACTCGGCGGACTTCAGCGTGCGGATTTCGGCGTCGCCGCCGAAGGCGACGTGCAACGGCTGCAGCGGCAGCAGCACGGGGCGGAAGTTGGAGCTCGGCTTCTTGGCACCCTTGGCCACCAGCGCGACGCGGCCGTAATGGCGGGTCAGCGTCTCGAGGATCAGGCTGGACTCGCTCCAGTCGTAGCGGTGCAGGACGAAGGCGGGCTCGTCGGCGATGCGCTTCATGCCGGCCATCCCGCCGTGCCCCGCGTCATTCGTAGCCGAAGCTGCGCACGCGCGCCTCGTCGTCGGCCCAGCCGGTGCGCACCTTGACGAACAGTTGCAGGAACACCTTGCCGTCCAGCAGCTGCTCGAGTTCCTGGCGCGCCTCGGTGCCGATGCGCTTCAACTTCTCCCCACCCTCGCCGATCACCATCGCCTTGTGGCTGTCGCGCTCCACGATGATGGTGGCGGCGATGCGCAGCATCCGCTTGTGCCTGGGGCTGGGTTCTTCCTCGAACTTCTCGATGACGACCGTCGAGGTGTAGGGCAGCTCCTCGCCGGTCAGGCGGAACAGCTTCTCGCGGATCATCTCGCTGGCCAGGAAGTTCTCGCTGCGGTCGGTGAGTTCATCCTCGGCGTACCACCAGGGTTGCTGCGGCAGGTACTTCTCGCAGATGCCGAACAGGCGCTCGACGTCCTTGGCGTTCTTGGCCGACATGGGCACGAATTCGGCGAACGGGTGGCGCTGCTGCATGTCGCGCAGCCAGGGCGCCAGTTCGCCGCGGCGGTGCACCGTATCGAGCTTGTTGGCCACCAGGATGGCCGGCAGGTCCGGCTTCAGCAGCGACAACACCTTGGCGTCGCCCAGCGTGAAATTGCCGGCCTCCACCACGAACAGCACCAGGTCGACGTCCCCCAGCACGCCGGTGACGGCCTTGTTCAGGGACCGGTTCAAGGCGGTGCTGTGGCGGGTCTGGAAACCCGGCGTGTCGACGAACACGAACTGGGTCGCGCCGCGCGTGCGCACGCCGGTGATGCGGTGGCGCGTGGTCTGCGCCTTGCGCGAGGTGATGCTGATCTTCTGGCCGACCAGCGCGTTCAGCAGCGTCGACTTGCCGACGTTCGGCTTGCCGACGATGGCCACCAGGCCGCAGCGGGTGGCGTCCGATGGTTGGCCATCCCCCGCCGGGGGATGGCCGGGGGGGGTGCGCTCCGGAATCTCGTTCATTTGGGTCGGGTCTTCAACACCGACAGCATAGCGGCCGCGGCCGCCTGTTCGGCGGCCCGGCGCGAGGCGCCGATGCCGCGCTCCACCAGGCCGAGCTCGCCGACCTCGCACTCGACCTCGAAGGTCTGCTTGTGCGCGGCGCCCAGCGTGCCCACCACACGGTACAGCGGCAGGCGCATCTTGCGGCCCTGCAGCACTTCCTGCAGCTCGGTCTTGGCGTCCTTGGCCGCCACGGCCGACTGCGGCGTCAGGGCGACGTCGCGGAACAGGCGGCGCACCAGCGCCTCGGCCGGTGCGTAGCCGCCGTCGAGGTAGACGGCACCGATCAGCGCCTCCAGCGCGTCGGCCAGGATGGACGGGCGCTGGCGGCCGTTGGTGCGCACCTCGCCCTCGCCCAGCCGCAACAGGTCAGGCAGGCCGAGTTCCAGGGCCTTCTCGTGCAGCGGCTGCTGCTTGACGAGCGAGGCCCGCAGCTTGGTGAGGTCGCCCTCGGGCAGCGAGGCCAGGCGCTCGTACAGCAGGGAGGACACCGCCAGGTTCAACACCGAGTCGCCCAGGAATTCCAGGCGCTCGTTGTGGTCGGCGGAGAAGCTGCGGTGGGTCAGCGCCCGCGCGAGCAGTCGCTGGTCGGAGAAACGGTACTGCAGGCGGGCTTGCAGTGCGGCAAGCGGATCGGACACTAGCGGCCGGGGCGGGAAGACCCCTGGTATTTCAGCAGCAGCCACGCCGGGCCGAACATGTGGAACTCCTTGTCGTAGGCGAAGGACACCACGTTCTGGTCGCCCTGCCGGGTGATCTCGAGGTCCTTGCCGCGGATGGAGGTGATGTTGTCGATGTCGGCCGCGCGGTCGAAGGCATTGCGGATCTCGACGACGGTGGTGCCGTCCTTGGCGCGGTTGACCGCCTTGACCACCGCCTGGTATTCCAGGAATGACGGCAGCGCCTGCATCACCATGTAGCCGACCATGCCCAGGACGGCCAGGATGAAGACCAGCGTGACCAGTGAAATGCCCCTCTGCCTGCGGATAGTTGCTGCCATGCGCACCCCCTCTTGACGTTTTTGCAGGTTCTAGTTGAAAGCGCCAATCCGGTCCAGGCTTCCGAAGTTCATCCAGATCAGGAAGGCCTTGCCCACGATGTTGCGATCGGGAACGAAGCCCCAGTAGCGCGAATCGAGCGAATTGTCGCGGTTGTCGCCCATCACGAAGTAGTACCCCTCCGGTACCTTGCAGACGACCCCTTCGACACTGTAGCGGCAATTCTGCTTGAAGGGAAAGTCCGAGGCCCCGGGAACGAAGGCGGGAGCGTCGTCATTCGTCAACAGGCGGTGCTTCTTCTCGCCCAGTTGCTCCTCGAACTGCCGGAAGTAGCGCATGGCGTCGGCGTCGAAGTAGTCCGGCAGCTGGTTGGTGGGCACCGGCTTGCCGTTGATGGTCAGCCGCTTGTTCAGGTAGGCCACTTCGTCGCCGGGCACGCCGACCACGCGCTTGATGTAGTCCAGCGAGGGCTTGGGCGGGTAGCGGAACACCATGACGTCCCCGCGCTTGGGCGGCGTGCCCTCGGTCAGCTTGGTGTTGAACACCGGCAGGCGCAGCCCGTAGGTGAACTTGTTGACCAGGATCAGGTCGCCCACCAGCAGCGTCGGGATCATGGAGCCGGAGGGGATCTTGAAGGGCTCGAACAGGAAGGAGCGCAACACGAAGACGGCCAGGATCACCGGGAACAGGCCGGCCGTCCAATCGAGCCACCAGGGCTGCGCCAGCACCTTCTGGCGGGCTTCGGCGAGCTTGGCGTCGACCGGGGCGATGCCTTGCGAGGACAGCCGGGCGTTGCGCTCGGTCGCCTGGGCCTCGAGTTCCGCGGCGGCACGGCGGCGCCGCGGCAGGAACCACAGGCGCTCGGCGACCCAGTACAGGCCGGTGACGATCGTCGCCATGAACAGCAGCAGCGCGAAATTGCCCTCGACGAGCCCGAAATACCACGCGGCCGCGTAGCCGACGAAAGCCGCGAGGATCGCGGCGGTGAGAACTGGCATCGACTTAATCTTCGACTTGGAGGATGGCCAGGAAGGCTTCCTGGGGGACTTCGACCGACCCGATCTGCTTCATGCGCTTCTTGCCGGCCTTCTGCTTTTCCAGCAGCTTGCGCTTGCGGGTGATGTCGCCACCGTAGCATTTTGCCAGCACGTTCTTGCGCAGTGCCTTGACGGTCTCGCGGGCGATCACGTTGGCGCCGATGGCGGCCTGGATGGCCACGTCGAACATCTGGCGGCTGATGATCTCGCGCATCTTCGCCACCACCGCCCGCCCCCGGTATTGCGCCTGGGTGCGGTGCACGATGATCGACAGCGCGTCAACCTTCTCGCCGTTGAGCAGGATGTCGACCTTCACCACGTCGGAGGCGCGGTACTCCTTGAACTCGTAGTCCATCGACGCGTAGCCGCGGCTGACCGACTTGAGCTTGTCGAAGAAGTCCAGCACGATCTCGCCGAGCGGCAGCTCGTAGGTCAGCATCACCTGGCGGCCGTGGTAGGCCATGTTGATCTGCACGCCGCGCTTCTGGTTGGCCAGCGTCATCACCGGCCCCACGTATTCCTGCGGCATGTACAGGTGCACCGTGACGATCGGCTCGCGGATCTCCTGGATGCGGCCGACGTCGGGCATCTTGGCGGGGTTCTCCACCATCATCACCTCGCCATCGCCCTTGACCACTTCGTAGACGACGCTGGGCGCGGTGGTGATCAGGTCCTGGTCGAACTCGCGCTCCAGGCGCTCCTGCACGATGTCCATGTGCAGCAGGCCCAGGAAGCCGCAGCGGAAGCCGAAGCCGAGCGCCTGGCTCACCTCGGGCTCGTAGTGCAGCGACGCATCGTTGAGCTTGAGCTTCTCCAGGCTGTCGCGCAGCGAGTCGTACTGGTTGGCCTCCACCGGATAGAGCCCGGCAAACACCTGCGGTTGGATCTCCTTGAAGCCCGGCAGCGGTTCGGTGGCGGTGAAGGCCGCGCCGCCGGTGCCGGCCTTGACCAGCGTGACCGTGTCGCCCACCTTGGCGGCCTGCAGTTCCTTGATGCCGGCGATGATGTAGCCCACCTCGCCCGCCTCCAGTGCCTCGCGCGGTGCGTTGCCCGGCGTGAACACGCCCAGCTGGTTGGCTTCGTACGTGGCCCCGGTGGCCATCAGCTTGATACGGTCGCCCTTGGCCAGCCGGCCGTCGACCACGCGCACCAGCATCACGACGCCGACATAGCTGTCGAACCAGCTGTCGATGATCATCGCGCGCAGCGGCCCTTCAGGATTGCCCTTGGGCGGCGGCACCTTGGCGACGATCGCCTCCAGGATCTCGTCGATGCCCATGCCCGTCTTCGCCGAGCAGGGGATCGCGTCGCTGGCATCGATGCCGATCACGTCCTCGATTTCCGCCTTCGCGTTGTCGGGGTCCGCCTGCGGCAGGTCCATCTTGTTCAGGACCGGCACCACCTCGACGCCGAGGTCGAGCGCGGTGTAGCAGTTGGCCACCGTCTGCGCCTCGACGCCCTGGCTCGCGTCCACCACCAGCAGCGCGCCTTCGCACGCGGAGAGCGAGCGCGAGACCTCGTACGAGAAGTCGACGTGGCCCGGCGTGTCGATCAGGTTGAGGTTGTAGACCTTGCCATCGCGCGCCTTGTAGGTGAGCGCAGCGGTCTGCGCCTTGATGGTTATCCCACGCTCCTTCTCGAGATCCATCGAGTCCAGCACCTGCTCTTCCATCTCGCGATCGGAGAGCCCGCCGCAGCGCTGGATCAGGCGGTCAGCGAGCGTCGATTTGCCGTGGTCGATGTGCGCGATGATCGAAAAGTTTCTGATGTGATTCATCAACGGGAACGTTCAAGTGATTGATTCAAAAGGCGCGCACAAAGAAAAAAGGGCGCGCCCTGAAGGTGACGCGCCCTGAACCAACAATCTATGGCAACTGCGATAGTTGGAGCTTCATTGTAGGCAAAAAGCCCCGGACGTACAGTCGAAGGGATGCGCCGGAGGGGTCGTTGCGGGCCCGCAACTCGATCTTTATCCACAAGTTTTCAACAAATCCGGTCGGCGCCCGCGAGGACAACATGTGGGCGATCTGTGGATGCGGTGGACAGGCTCTCCAGCCATCCCGCATCGTGGTGGAGGCAGCCCTCGATATGCCTCATTCGACGCGTCGCAACGCCCGATTCTATCCAAAAAGCTTGCAAGGACGGGCTAAAAGTTAGCGAGCGCAAACTTTATGGGCCTGCTGGACCGTTCTGAAAAAAGTTGAGCCCACTGTCTGTTTTTGGCGCGGCCGGACCCAAAGAAAAGCCCCAAACCCGACTGCGGGTTGGGGCTTTGCCGGCCTTTCAGCTTAACCGCGGGCCGGGCGGATGAGCAGGTAGCTGGCCAGCTCGCCGCGGCGCAGCAGCACCGGCACGGCCTTGGACTTGTCGGCCTTGGCCACTGCCGCCTCGAACTCCTTGACGGTGTTCACCTCGGTGTTGCCCAGGGCCACGATGATGTCGCCCTCGCGGACACCGGCACGCTGCGCGGCCTCGCTCACGGCGTCGACGCGCACGCCGCCCTTGATCTTGTTCTCGCGCTTCTGCGCCTCGGTGAGCTCGCTCACCACCAGGCCCAGGGTCGCCGCACCGGGCGCCGCCGCGCGCGCCGCTTCGGAGGCGCCGCCGCGGCCCGGGCGGGCGGTGGCGGACGCGACCTTCTCCGGCTCGAGCTCGGCGACCGTCACGCCCAGGTCACGCTGGGTGCCGCGGCGGAACACGGTGAGGTTCACGCGGCTGCCCGGCTTGGTGTTGCCCACCAGGCGCGGCAGCTCGGTGGCCCGGTCGATCTGCTGGCCATTGAACCTGGTGATGATGTCGCCCGCCTCCAAGCCCGCCTTCTCGGCCGGCGAACCGGCTTCGACGCTGCGCACCAGGGCGCCCTGCGGCCGGCCCAGGCCGATGGATTCGGCGACTTCGCGCGTCACCTGGTCGATCTGCACGCCGATGCGGCTGCGCTGCACGCGCCCGTTGGTGCGCAGCTGCTCCGCCACGCGGATGGCCTCGTCCATCGGGATGGAGAACGAGATGCCCATGAAGCCGCCCGAGCGCGAATAGATCTGGCTGTTGATGCCCACCACTTCGCCGCGCAGGTTGATCAGCGGACCGCCGGAGTTGCCGGGGTTGATCGCCACGTCGGTCTGGATGAAGGGCAGGTAGTCGCCGGTGTCGCGGCCCTTGGCGCTGACGATGCCGGCGGTGACCGAGTTCTCCAGGCCGAACGGCGATCCGATGGCCATCACCCACTCGCCCACCTTCAGCTTGTTGACGTCGCCGATGCGCACGGTCGGCAGGCCGGTGGCCTCGATCTTCACCACCGCGACGTCGGTGCGCTTGTCGGCGCCGACGCTGCGCGCCTTGAACTCGCGCCGGTCGGACAGCGTGACCACCACCTCGTCGGCGCCTTCCACCACGTGGGCGTTGGTCATGACGTAGCCGTCCGGCGACAGGATGAAGCCGGAGCCGACGCCGCGCGGCGTCTCGCGCTCCTCGTCGCCGCCGCGCGGTCCAGGACGTTGTTGCTGGTTGCGCGGGACATTCGGCATGGGCACGCCGAAGAAGCGGCGGAAGAACTCCTGCATCTCCTCGTCCATCTGGCCCCCGCCGGGGCCAAGTCCGGCGCCGGGGCCGCCGCCGCGGCGCTCGGTGGTGCGGATGTTGACGACGGCAGGCCCGACCTGCTCCACCAGTTCGGTGAAGTCGGGCAGCCCGGTGCGCGGCTGCGGCGCGGATTGCGCCACCACCGGCGAATGAAGCATCACCGCGGACGTACCGGCCACGGCAAGAGCCACGGCGAGGGCATAGCCACGCGCTTGTTTCCAATTCATGCGGAACATAGGGGGAGACCTCTCCGGAAGGGTCGCTGGAAGAAAATGGTTGAGATTAGTCCGGCGGCAAAAGGTTCGCCGTCAGCCAACGCCTACTCGTGGCGCCTGGGGTGTGAAATAGGGGCGGAGCCCGGCCGTGCAAGGCCGGGTTGCCAGCGCGGCGTTACTTGCGCCGCTCCAGGCTCGCGGCGAACGCCTTGAGGGTCTGGGGCGGCACTTCGCCCACGGCGGTCAGCCACCAGTCCTGCACCCGGCGGGTCAGGGTATGGGTGGCGCCGCTGGCCAGCACGCCTTCCTGCTGGTGGCGCTGGCTGTCGTACTCCTCGACGAACAGCGAGACCGAGGCCAGGCCGTCCGAGAAGATCCACTGCAGCGCGCCCTCGGTCGGGCGCTTGTAGCAGCTCATCGGCTTGAATCCCGCCACCGGTGCGCGCAGGCCCCAGCCCTCGGCGGCGGCCGTGGTCTTCACCGCCTCGGTCTTCTCCACCCGCCAGCCCGGAGGCACGGTCATCATCTGCGCCAGCCGGTCCATGCGCACGGGCGCGTCGAGCTGCAGCTCGGAGAAGGCGGACTGTTCCAGCACCTTGCCGTCGCCGTCGAGCGTCTGCAGCTTCACCACCAGGCCGCTCTTCTTCTCGCTCCAGATGCGGTAGCCGAAGCGCAGGTTGTCCTTGGGCGCGACCTGCACGATGTCGGCCTCGTAGCCGGCCACGCGCTCGCTGCCCAGGCGGCGGGCTGCGTAGAACTCGGGGATGGCGGTTTCGCCGGGATTCAGCAGGTCGGGAAAGATGCCGAGCGACTCGCGCCGCTCGCTGCGCACCGTCTTGGATTCCGGCTCGAAGGTCAGGACCTCGTCGTCGCGGCGGAAGGTCTGGCGCGGCGCGCCGGTGAGGGCCTCGACGCGTTCCATCTGGCGCGGGCCGTCGCACGCGTGCCAGATGCGCGCACTGGACATTGCCCCCGAGCTGGAAGAGACGACGAAGGTGCCGACGTAGCTGCGCCGGCGCGAGGCCTCGTGCATGCGCATCAGCCATTCGCTGACCGTGCGCTCGCCGCGCGGCTCGACCTTGCGCGCGGGCACGGCCTCGGCGGACACCAGCCCCACGGCGCCGACCAGCCACAGGCCCAGCAGGCCCTGGGCCATGCGCACGCGGGCGGCTCGGATCGTCAGTTGCTGCATGCTGCGACCCTCAGCGGGCCGGTCCTTCGAAGGTGGCACTGCGCAGGAAACCAGAAGAAGACTGCAAGGCGGTGGCGCCACCGAGCTGCCGGTGCGCCTGCAGCAGGCGGTCCAGCCGGGCGTCACGCAGCATGGTGGCGTCACGCGGGTCGGCCGCCGCCACCGGGATCACGCCGGACGAAGCAGCCGGAGCGACGGCCAGCTGCGGACCGGCGGCCGGCAGGCTGGTGCCCCACATGTTCCAGCCGACGGCGGCGACGGCGGCGACCGAGGCCACGCCGGCCACCATCTTCCAGCGCCAGTCGTTGGCGGCCTCCGCGCCGCGCATGCGCACGGGCGCCGCGACCACGGGGCTCGGAAGCGGCGGCGAAACTTGCACCAGGGGCGGGAGCTGCGCCAGCGCCATCGTCGGCATCGGCGGGGCTTCGGCGCGCAGGCGCTCCTGGAACCGGGCCAGGAAGTCGTCCTGCGGCGTGCCAGCCGGAACCTCGCCCGTGCGCAGCACCTCGCCGATCACGCAGTAGGAACGCCAGGTCGACCGGCCTTCGGCCGACGCAGCCGCGCCGACGCCGCGCGCGAGGGCCTCGCCTTGCAGCTGGCCGTCGGCCAGCGCCGAGATCAGTTCCTGGTTGTCCATCTTGTCCATCGTTCTCACCTGCCGCCCATCTTCGACCATCCGCCGCACTTCCACCGCGCCTTCACCAGCGCTTGCCCGACTGGTTTTCCAGCAGGGGCTTCACCTTCGCCGAAATCGCTTCCCGAGCCCGGAAGATCCGGGACCGGACGGTGCCGATCGGGCAGTTCATCACTTCCGCGATCTCCTCGTAGCTCAGGCCCTCGATCTCGCGCAGCGTGACCGCCTGTCGCAATTCATCGGGCAAGGCTTCCATGGCCGAGTTGACCGTGGCGGCGATTTCCTTGGCGGCCAACACCGTTTCGGGTGTTTCCGCGGTGGTTAGTTCGTTCTCCACGCCGGAAGTTTCGTCTTCATCATCGCCGCCCCGGAGGGCGCTTTCCGATACGACCGGATCCCGCTTGAGGTCAACCAGTGCTTTTTTCGCCGTGTTGACGGCAATCCGGTACAGCCAGGTATAGAACTGCGCCTCGCCGCGGAACTGAGAGAGCGCGCGGTACGCGCGGATGAAGGTCTCCTGCGCGATGTCCTCGATCAGGTCGGTGTCGCGCACCATGCGGCCGATCAGGCGCTCGATGCGCCGCTGGTACTTGATCACCAGCAGCTCGTAGGCCTTCTGGTCGCCTGCGACGGTCCGCTGCACCAGCACCAGGTCGGTGTCGCCGGAAGACGGGGGCGGAGCGGGAGGCGTGGTGGTCATCGTTCGGCTGCCGGGGGCTGCACCCCCTGTGGCGCCGTGTTGTTGGCGCGGAAATATACCGCACGCCGCAGCGCGTCCCAGTCAGCCGGCGCCGCGTCTCGCTCGAGCCACAGCCAGCGCGGCGCACCCGTCTCGGGATGGAAGCGCACCAGCAGGCGCGACTGCAGGTCCAGGGCCTGCCCGACGCGGCCGGCCGATGCCGCGCCACCCTCTTCCCAGAGCCAGCCGCCGCCGACCCAGCGCAGCAGGCCGCGCGGCGACACCCACCAGGCACGCGCTGCAATGCCCGTACAGGCGGCGACGGCAGCGAAGGCGAGCGC
>JAEZKX010000263.1 GCA_023436025.1 Pseudomonadota bacterium
CATTTCTTTTCCAGCGCCTTGACGCGCTCGCGCAGCGCATACAGCTGCTTGAGGGCGGCGGCGTTCTTTTCCCAGGACGCATTGTCGTCCATCGGGTACACGCCGGTGTACATGCCCGGCTTGGCGATCGAACGGGAGATGAAGGTGCCCGTCGACACGAAGGTGCCGTCGGCGATGGTGATGTGACCCTGGATGCGGGCGGCGCCGCCGATCATACAGTTGGCGCCGATCACGGCGCTGCCGGCGATGCCGGTGCAGGCCGCCACCGCGGTGTTGCGGCCGATGCGAACGTTGTGGGCCACCTGGATCAGGTTGTCGAGCTTGACGCCGTCCTCGATCACGGTGTCGCCCAGGGCGCCGCGGTCGATGCAGGTGTTGGCGCCGATCTCGACGTCGTCGCCGATGCGCACGGCGCCCAGCTGCTCGATCTTCTCGTAGCCGCCGCCCTTGACCGGCGCGAAGCCGAAGCCGTCGGCGCCGATGACGGCGCCCGGATGCACGATGCAGCGCGCGCCCAGCACGCAGTCCTCGCCGACGTGGACCCGGGCCTTGAGTTCGGTGTCGCGGCCGATGCGAGCGCCGCGCTCGACCACGCACAGCGGGCCGATGCGCACGCCCTCTTCCAGCGTCGCGCCCGGGTCGACGACGGCGCTCGGGTGGACGGCGGGGCCGGAAGGCCGCGCCTGCTGGCGTCGCCACAGCTGGGTGAGCCGCGCGAAGTAGAGGTAGGGATCGTCCGCGACGATGCAGGCGCCGCGCGCGCGGGCCTGCTCGGCGGCGTCGGGGCCGACGATGACGCAGGCGGCGCGCGAGGTGTCGAGCTGCGCGCGGTACTTGGGATTGCTCAGGAAGGCAAGGTCGTCCGGACCGGCACCGTCGAGCGGCGCCAGGCCCCGGATCTCCAGCGCCGGATCGCCGTGCAGCACGCCACCGAGCGCCTGCACGATGGAGCCGATCTGCAGCCCCACCGGCGCCTCAGCGCGCCGCGTTGAGCGCGCGGATCACCTTGTCGGTGATGTCGTGCTTGGGGTTGATGTAGACGGCTTCCTGCAGGATCAGGTCGTACTTCTCCTGCTCGGCCACCTGCCGCACCACGCGGTTGGCGCGGTCGAGCACCTGCTGCAGTTCCTCGTTCTTGCGCGCGTTCAGGTCTTCCTGGAACTCGCGGCGCTTGCGCTGGAACTCGCGGTCCTGGTCGATCAGCTGGCGCTGGCGCTGGGTGCGCTGCGTCTCGGCCAGCGTGGGCGCCTCGCGCTCGAAACGCTCGGACGCCGTCTTCAGCGCATTGCCCAGCTCGGCCAGTTCCTTCTCGCGGCGCGAGAACTCCTGCTCCAGCTTGGTCTGCGCCGCCTTGGCGGAGTTGGCCTCCCGGAAGATCCGGTCGGTGTTGACGAAGCCGACGCGGAAGCTCTCCTGCGTCTGCGCCGGCGCCGCTCCGAGCGCGAACACGCCCAGCAGCAAGACCAGGCAATGACGGGAGAGGTTCTTCATCAGAAAGAGGTTCCGATCTGGAATTGGAAACGCTCGATTCTATCGCCAGGCTTCTTGCGCACCGGATAGGCCGCCGCGAGGCGCAGCGGACCCACCGGCGACAGCCACGACAGGCCCAGGCCCACCGAGGCGCGCAGCTCGCTGGGACGCAGGCGCTCGTCCTCGGCGAACACGTTGCCGACGTCGGCAAAGCCGAACAGCCGCAGCGTGCGGTCGTTGCCGGCGCCCGGGAAAGGCGTGATCACCTCGGCGTTGAGCGTGAGCTTCTTGGCGCCGCCGATGGAGGCGCCGGTGACGTCGCGCGGGCCCAGGGTGCCCTGCTGGAAGCCGCGCACCGAGCCGAGGCCCCCCGAGTAGAAGTTCTTGAACACCGGGAAGGGCCGGCCGTCCAGGCCCTTGCCCCAGCCCAGTTCGCCATTGAAGGCCAGGGTGTAGGACTTGCTCAGCGGCACGTAGTGCTGGTACTGGGCGTTGCCGCGCAGGTAGCGGGCGTCGCCGGCGGCGCCCCACTCGCCGGCCACCCGCCGGAAGCTGCCGCGGGTGGGCGCCAGCGTGCTGTCGCGGTCGTCGCGCGACCAGCCGATGGACAGGGGGATCGAGTAGCTGGTGTAGCCGAAGCGTTCGGCGAAGGCCAGGTAGGCCGCCGGGATGTTGGTGCCGCCCTCGATCTCGGTGCGCTCCAGGCTGCCGCCGAAATACACGGTGTCGACCTCGCTGAACGGCACGCCGAAGCGCAGGCCGGTGCCGGACGTGATCAGGCGGTAATTGCCGCCCTGCTCGTCGTAGGGCCGCGAGCTGCGGTGGTAGAGGTCGACGGTGCGCGAGATGCCGTCGGCGGTGAAGTACGGGTTGACCGAGCTGATCGCCAGCGTGCGGTTGTAGCGGCTGGTGTTGACCTCCACGCCCAGGTACTGGCCGGTGCCGAACACGTTCTCCTGCTTGATTGAGAACGACAGGGCCAGCCGCTCGGCGCTGGAGAAGCCGGCGCCCAGCTGAAGGCTGCCGGTGGGCCGCTCGGTCACGATGACGTTCAGGTCGACCTGGTCGGGCGCGCCGGGCACGTCCACCGTCTCGACGTTGACGTCGCGGAAGAAGTTCAGGCGGTCGATGCGGTCGCGCGAGAGCTTGATCTTCTCGGCGTCGTACCAGCTCGACTCGAACTGGCGGAACTCGCGCCGCACCACCTCGTCGCGGGTGCGGTTGTTGCCCGAGATGTTGATGCGGCGCACGTAGGCGCGGCGCGACGGCTCGGCCACCAGCACGAACGCCACCCGGTTGTTGGTGCGGTCGATCTCGGGGCGGGCCTCCACCTGGGCGAAGGCATAGCCGAAGTTGCCGAAGTAGTCGGTGAAGGCCTTGATGGTCTCGGTGACCTGGTCAGCGTTGTAGGGCTCGCCCGGCTTGATCTTGACCAGGGCCTTGAACTCGTCTTCCTTGCCCAGGTAGTCGCCTTCCAGCCGCACGCCCGACACCACGTAGGGTTCGCCTTCGGTGACGTTGATCGTGATGCTGATGTCCTGCTTGTTCGGCGAGATCGCGACCTGGGTCGAATCGATGCGGAACTCGAGGTAGCCGCGCTGCAGGTAGTAGGAGCGCAGCGCCTCGAGGTCGGCGTTGAGCTTGGTGCGCGAGTAGCGGTCGGACTTGGTGTACCAGGACAGCCAGCCGCCGGTGTCCAGGTCGAACAGGCCCTTGAGCGTGTCCTCGCTGAAGGCGCGGTTGCCGACGATGCGCAGCTCGCGGATGCGCGTGGGCTCGCCTTCGGTCACGGTGAAGGTGAGGTTGACGCGGTTGCGCTCGATCGGCGTGACCGTGGTGACGACCTCGGCGCCGTACAGGCTGCGGTTGATGTACTGGCGCTTGAGCTCCTGCTCGGCGCGGTCGGCCAGCGCCTGGTCGTAGGGACGGCCTTCGGTCAGGCCGATCTCGCGCAGCGCCTTCTTCAGCGTGTCGGCGTCGAACTCGCGGGCGCCGGCGAAGCTGACCTCGGCGACCGTGGGGCGTTCTTCCACCACCACGATCAGCACGTCGCCCTGCACCTCCAGCCGCACGTCCTTGAACAGGCCCAGCGCGAACAGCGCGCGGATGGCGGCCGAGCCCTTGTCGTCGTTGTACTGGTCGCCGACGCGGAACGGCAGCGATGCGAAGACCGTGCCCGGCTCGACGCGCTGCAGGCCCTCGACGCGGATGTCACGCACCGTGAACGGATCGACGGCCCAGGAGTTGGCGGCAAATGCCAGGGCGGCCACTGCCGCAACGGTTCGCGCGCGGAAGCGCTTGATGTGTTTCTTCATGAATCGCCGGAATGTACTGCCTTGCCGGGGCGGCAGACGCTCATCGTGTACTAGCCAAAGAGCCGGGTGACGTCGTTGAAGAGAGCGATCGACATCATGACCAGCAGCACCGCGATGCCACCGCGCTGCAGTCGCTCCATCCAGGCGTCGGAGACGCTCCTGCCCGTGACAGCTTCCCAAAGATAATACATGAGGTGTCCCCCATCCAGCACCGGCAGGGGCAGCAGGTTCAGCACCCCGAGGCTCACCGAGATCAGCGCCAGGAACAGCAGATACTGCGTGAGCCCCAGGCTGGCGGACTTGCCGGCGTAGTCGGCGATGGTCAGCGGGCCGCTCAGGTTCTTGATGGAAGCCTCGCCGATGATCATGCGGCCCATCATGCGCAGGGTCAGCTCCGACACCTCCCAGGTACGCACCACGCCCCGCCACAGGCCCTCCACCGGGCCGTGCCGCACCTTTACCAGGGCCGGGGGCGCCCCCACGTAGGCGCCGATGCGCCCCACGGCCGGGCCGTCGCCACTGGAAACCACGTCGGGGGTGACCGGGATCGCCAGCTGGCGGCCGTCGCGCTCGACCAGCCAGGTCGAGGTGAGCGCCTTGCCGTCGCGCACCTGCGCCCGGATCAGGTCGCGCAACTGCTGGCCGTCGCCCACCGGCTGGCGACCCACCTGCAGCACCCGGTCGCCCTTGCGCAGGCCGGCACGCTCGGCGGCGCCGCCGGCCATCAGGTCGCCGATCTCCGCCGGGCTCCAGGGCGCGACGATGCCGACCTTGCGCATCAGCTGCGCATCGGCGTCGCGGGTGTCCAGGGTGCTCAGCGGCAGCACCACCTCGCGTCCGCCCTCGAGGCCCAGCCGCAGGTCACGACCGTCGAGCGCCCCGCGCGTGAGCTGCCAGCGCAGGTCCTCGAAGGAGCGCACCGGCTCCAGCGCGTCCTCGTCGGTAAAGCCGGCCTGCTCCACGCGCTCGCCGCCGCGCAGCCCGGCCTGGGCGGCCACCGATCCGGCCACCGGACTGCCCAGCACGGGCTGCGGTTCGTCCACGCCCATCCAGTTGACCGCCGCATAGAGCAGGATGGCCAGCAGCAGGTTGGCGGCCGGGCCGGCCGCCACGATGGCGGCGCGGGCCTTCACCGACTTGTTGTTGAAGGCGCGGTGCCGTTCGGCCGGGGGCACCTCGCCCTCGCGCTCGTCCAGCATCTTCACGTAGCCGCCAAGGGGGAAGGCGGCGATCGTGAACTCGGTGTCCTGGCCCGGCCGCGGCTTGCGCGCCTTCCAGGAGAACAGCGTCTTGCCGAAGCCGATGGAGAAGCGCAGGACCTTCACGTCGCAGGCCACCGCCACCCGGTAGTGGCCGTATTCGTGGATGGCGATCAGCAGGCCGAGCGCGACGATGAAGGCGATGATCGTCAGCATGGGCAGTGGTGGCTAGGTGAGGCGGGCGATCGCCTGGGCGGCCGCTGAACGCGATTGTGCGTCCAGCGCCAGCAAGTCGGCCAGCGATCCAGGATTGGACGGCACGACCGTTGCCAAAGTTTCTGCATTCACCTGGTGGATCTGGTCGAAGCGGATGCGGCGGTCGAGGAAGGCCGCGACGGCCATCTCGTTGGCGGCGTTGAGTACGGCCGTGGTGCCTGGC
>JAEZKX010000144.1 GCA_023436025.1 Pseudomonadota bacterium
CACAGCGTCACAGCGTCACAGCGTCACAGCGTCACAGCGTCACAACGGCACAACGGCACCGCGGCACAGCGGCACAGCGGCACAGCGGCACAGCGGCACGCCGTTTCACCAGCTGCGGTGGCCCAAGCGCTACGGCGATGCCAAGCTGCGCCCGCGGCGTGCGGTTGCGCGCACGGGCTCCCTCAACGCACCAGGGGCTCGGCCGGAGCCGTGTAGCTGAGGGCGCTGGCCTTGCCCCAGAACACGCGGTACATGAAGATCGTGTAGATGATGATCACCGGCAGCGTGATCGCCACGCCGACGAAGATCACCACCAGCGAGTTGTGCGCGGCCGCCGCCTGCCACACCGTCATCTGGTTGATCACGATGTAGGGGTAGATGCTGTAGGCCAGCCCCAGGAAGGCCAGCATGAAGATCAGCACCGTGCTGGCGAACACCACCCAGCCGTAGCCGGCGCGCACCACGTTGTGGCGGTCGGTCACGTGGAAGATGGCGAAGAAGGCCGCTGCGCAGGCCACGGGGATGGGCAGCAGGCCGATGAACTGCGGCATGGCGAACCACTTCTCGAACACGACGGGACTGACCAGCGGCGTGGCCAGCGAGATGCCCACCAGCGCCAGCCCCATGGGCCACAGCACGCGCCGCGCCCAGCCCACGGCCTTGGCCTGCAGCTCGCCCTCGGTCTTCATGATCAGCCAGCCGGCGCCCAGCATGCAGTAGGCCGTGGGCAGCGTCAGCGCGATGCCCAGCGCGAACAGGCGCGCGTACAGCCCGGTGTCGAAGGCGGTCAGGTAGGCGCCCAGCATCCAGCCCTGCGCCATGGCCGCCATCAGCGAACCCAGCGCGAAGATCGCGTTCCACATGCCCTTGCGAGCGGCGCGCGCCTTCACGCGGAAGTCGAAGGACACGCCGCGCAGGATCAGCCCGAACAGCATGATGGCCACCGGCAGGTAGAGCGCCGACAGCACCACGCCGTGGGCATGCGGGAAGGCGACCAGCAGCACGCCGATGCCCAGCACCAGCCAGGTCTCGTTGGCGTCCCAGAAGGGCCCGACGCTGGCGACCATCAGGTCCTTCTCGTGGTCGCTCGCGAAGGGCAGCATGATGCCGACGCCGAGGTCGTAGCCGTCGAGGATGACGTAGGCCAGCAGGGACAGCCCCATGACCGCCATGAACACCAGCGGCAGGAAGGTGGGGAAGTCGAAGTTCATCGCTTCTGCTCCCGCTCAGGCCGGGCCACCGATGGGTTCGGCCGCCTTCGGCGCCTGGGGCGCTTCCGGCGTCGGCATGGCTGGGTGCTGTGCCATGTACATCAGCACCAGGATGTAGGCCGTGAGCAGGAAGGCGTAGATGGCCAGGTAGCCGATCAGCGTGGACAGCACCACGCCGCTTGGATGCTGGGCCACCAGCTCCGCGGTGCGCAGCTGGCCGTAGATCATGAAGGGCTGCCGCCCGATCTCGGTGACGAACCAGCCGGCCAGCGTCGCCACCCAGCCGGAGAAGGTCATGCCGGCCAGCACGCGCAGGTGCCAGCGCGGCAGGTCGTCGCGGCGCCGCCGCAGCACCCACGCGGTCCACCAGGACACGGCCAGCATCAGCAGGCCCATGCCGACCATGACGCGGAAGCTCCAGAACACCGGCGCCACTGGCGGGTGTGCGTTGGGGAACGCGTTGAGGCCCTGGAGCTCCGCGTTGCTGTCGTGCGCCAGGATCAGGCTGGCGAGCTTGGGGATGCTGATCGCGTAGTCGGTGCGCTTTTCCTTCTCGTTGGGCCAGCCGAACAGCGTGAGCGGCGCGCTCTTCTCGGTGTGCCAGATGCCCTCGATGGCGGCGATCTTGGCCGGCTGGTGCTCCAGCGTGTTCAGGCCGTGCAGGTCGCCCGCCACGATCTGCAGCGGCACGGCGATCGCGGCGGCGATCACGCCCGTGCGTAGCGCCCGCTTGGTGCCGCCGTTGTAGGTGCCGCGCAGCAGCTGCCAGGCCGACAGCCCGGCGACGAGGAAGGAGGCGGTGATGGCGGAGGCCAGCAGCATGTGCACGAGCCGGTAGGGGAAGGACGGGTTGAACACAATGGCCACCCAGTCGTCGGCGTGGAACTGCCCGTCGATGATGGAGAAGCCGGTGGGCGTCTGCATCCAGGAGTTGAGGCTGAGGATCCAGAAGGCCGACAGCGTGGTGCCGGCGGCGACCATCAGTGCGGCGAACATGTGCATCCGGTCGGACACCCGGCCGCGGCCGAACAGCATGATGCCGAGGAAGGTGGCCTCCAGGAAGAAGGCGGTCAGCACCTCGTAGCCGAGCAGCGGCCCGGCGATGTTGCCCGCGCGCTCCATGAAGCCGGGCCAGTTGGTGCCGAACTGGAAGCTCATGGTGACACCCGAGACGATGCCCAGCGCGAAGCTGAGGGCGAACACCTTGGTCCAGAGATAGTAGGCCTCTTCCCAATGCTGGGCGGCGGGCGTCCCCTTGGCGCCGCTGTAGCGCACGCGGAAGTACACCAGGAACCAGCACAGCGCGATGTTGATCGCGGGAAAGAGGATGTGGAACGAGATGTTGGCCGCGAACTGGATGCGCGAGAGCATCAGGGTGTCCATGGGGCATTCTCCTTGCGCTTCGATCAGGCCGTCAGATCGTACATCCCACGCCTGGTGCGCGTGGCCCTCGGCGTTCCTGCCGGGCGCGACAGCAAGGCCATTCGCAGCGCCGCAGTGCAGGCAGCACCTCGCGGCGGCGCTCTTGCGCAGCCGGGATTGCGCCGGCATCGGAGGAGCCTGGAACTACCCGCCGTCTCGCCCTGTGATGCGCGCATCTGGCAAGCACCCCAACCGCCACATCTCAGCCGCGCGCTTTTGCCGGGCGCGACTCCAGCCGGCCGGGTTTTCGGTAACGACTGAAACCTCTGGAGCGCACCGGAGGCGAACTTTCGGCGATACTGGATGCATGACCAGTATCGACCGATCGACCTCTGCGGAAGCGGCCGTCGTCCGCGTGCCACTCACGGCTGTCAAGGGCCGTGGCGCCGCCACCCGCCTGGCGCACCGCTTCGCGCGTGATGCGCGCGAAGCCTTCGACGACGGCTGGGAGGTGGTGGAAGAAGAGGGCGCATCCCCACCGCGGACCGAGGTCACCTGGGAGACGGCGCGCAGCATCATCGCGTCCAACGATTCGCCGGACATCCACTTCGACCGCTCCATCAACCCGTACCGAGGTTGCGAGCACGGCTGCATCTACTGCTATGCCCGGCCCACGCACAGTTACCTGAACCTGTCGCCGGGCCTCGACTTCGAGACACGCATCATCGCCAAGCGCAACGCGGCGCAGCTGCTGCGGCAGGAGATGGCGCGCAAGGGCTACCAGCCTCAGCTGATTGCCATCGGCACCGCCACCGACTGCTACCAGCCGGTCGAGCGCGAGCTGCGGCTGACGCGCGGCCTGATCGAGGTGATGCACGAGGCGAACCATCCGTTCGCGCTGGTCACCAAGTCAGGCGGCGTCGAGCGCGACATCGACCTGATCGCGCCGATGGCTGCCAAGGGCCTGGCCGCGGTCTACGTGACCATCACCACGCTCGATGCCGACCTGGCGCGGCGCCTGGAGCCGCGCGCCGCCGCACCGCACCGCCGCCTGCGCACGCTCAAGACGCTGGCCGAACACGGCATTGCCTGCGGCGTCAGCCTGGCGCCGCAGATCCCCTTCCTGAACGACGACATGGAGCAGGTGCTGGAAGCCGCCTGGGAGGCCGGCGCGCGCGAGGCCTTCTACCATGTGCTGCGCCTGCCCTGGGAGGTCGCGCCGCTGTTCCGGCAGTGGCTCGAGGTGCACTACCCGGACCGCGCCGCGCGCATCCTGCACCGCATCCAGGACATGCGTGGCGGCAAGGACTACGACGCCGACTTCGCCACCCGCATGAAGGGTTCGGGCCTGTGGTCCGACCTGCTGGCGCAGCGCTTCCGCAAGGCCACGCAGAGACTTGGGTTCAATGCCAAGAAGAAGGTGTTCCCGACGGTGGACTTCCGTCCGCCGGCGCTGCACGGGCAGGGCAGCTTGTTCTGAGCCCGCGTGCGGGCCTCAGTTCGTCAGGGCCAGGCCCGCCGCGAACGCCGCTCCCCCGAGCAGGAATGCCAGCAGGTTGGCCCGCAGCTGCTGCGCCCCGTGCAGGCGCCGCAGGGTGAGGTTCCACACCCACAGCATCGGCAGCAGCGCCAGCGCCATCAGCAGCAGCAGCACCGGCCAGCGCAGAAAGCTCGGCCAGGGCGGCAGCAGGGCGCGGGGACGTTGTTGCCAGAGCGCGGACACGGGCAGGTCCTGCACCCACAGGCCGCAGGCCAGCAAGGCGGCAGCCAGCAGCACCGCGGTGACGGCCAGCTTGAGGGTGCGCCGCCAGCCCAGCAGGCCCAGGACGGCGGCACTGGCGCCACCCACGAGGGCGGCCGTCGCCAGGACGGCACGCGGCGCGTCGAAGCGCCAGAGCGCCACGTTGCAGCCCAGGGCGACCCACACGCTGACCGCCAGCACCAGCCAGCCGGGGTGCGGTGCCAGACGTGCCTCCCCGGGCTGGAGGAGCGTGGAATAGCCGGTGTGCCGGAACAGCTTCAGGGCCATGCGCCATTGTGGCGCAGGCCCCGGGGAGTCGGTCGCGGCGTGTCCGACCGGCGGCGCTCAGTCCTCGACGAAAGCTTCCTCGCGCTTGGCCTTCACCGAAGGCAGCAGCACGATCACCAGCAGCACCACGGCGGCGGCCAGCAGGCCCGCCGACAGCGGACGGGTGACCAGCACGCTCCAGTCGCCACGCGACAGCAGCAGCGCCCGGCGCAGGTTCTCCTCCATCATCGGGCCCAGGATGAAGCCCAGGAGCAGCGGCGCGGGTTCGCAACCGAGCTTGATGAAGATGTAGCCGATCACGCCGAAGATCGCCACCATCCAGATGTCCCAGGTGTTGTTGTTCGTGGAGTACACGCCGATGGCGCAGAACAGCACGATGGCCGGGAACAGCCAGCGGTAGGGCACGGTCAGCAGCTTGATCCAC
>JAEZKX010000328.1 GCA_023436025.1 Pseudomonadota bacterium
GCCCGCAGGTTCAGGCGGCGGCGCGCGTGGCGGCCGAAGGCTGGGCGGTGATGCGGTAGCCGGCGCCGCGCACCGTCTCGACCAGCGCCCCGGCACCGGGGCCGAGGGCTTCGCGCAGGCGCTTGACGTGCACATCCACCGTGCGCTCCTCGATGAACACGTGGTCGCCCCACACCTTGTCGAGCAACTGCTGGCGGCTGTGCACGCGCTCGGGATGCTTCATCAGGTAGTGCAGCAGCTTGAACTCGGTGGGGCCGAGCTTCAGCGGCCGGCCGTTCCAGCTGGCGCGGTGGGCGGCGGCATCGAGCACCAGCCCGGCCAGCGTCACCGTGTCCCCGGCCAGTTCCGGCGCGCGCCGGCGCAGCACGGCGCGGATGCGCGCCAGCAGTTCCTGGGTGGAGAACGGCTTGGTGATGTAGTCGTCGGCGCCAGCGTCCAGGCCCGCCACCTTGTCGGGCTCGTCGCCCCGGGCGGTGAGCATCAGGATGGGCACGGCACGGGTGCGCGCGTCGGCGCGCCAGCGGCGCGCCAGCGCCAGTCCGGACTGGCCCGGCAGCATCCAGTCGAGGAGGATGGCGTCGGGCAGCACCGCGTCGACCTCGCGCTGGGCGGCCTCGCCGTCCTCGGCCCACACGGGCGCCATGCCGTTGTGGCGCAGGTTCACGGCGATCAGCTCGGCGATGGCGGGTTCGTCCTCGACCACCAGGATGCGCGGCTGGTTCTTCATGGTGCCTAGCGGATGGCCGACTCGATCTCGGCGATGGGACTGTGCCGCACGTCCGCGCCCTTCACGACGTAGATGATGAACTCGGCTATGTTCTTCGCGTGGTCGCCGATGCGCTCGATGGCCTTGGCGACGAACAGCAGGTCGAGGCTGCTGGAAATGGTACGCGGATCCTCCATCATGTACGTGATCAGCTTGCGCACGAAGCCGTCGAATTCGCGGTCGAGCAGGTCGTCCTCCTTGAGAATGGTCACCGCCGCCGGGCAGTCCAGGCGTGCGAAGGCATCCAGCGCCTTGCGCAGCTGGCCCGAGGCCAGGTCGGCGGCGATCGACAGCTCGCTGGCCGGCAGCGAACGGATGGCGCCGCTCTTGCCGACGATGGAGCGCACCATGCGGGCAATGCGTTCGGCCTCGTCGCCCACGCGTTCGAGGTTGGCGGTGGTCTTGGAGATGGCCATCAGCAGGCGCAGGTCGCGCGCGGTCGGCTGGCGCCGCGCGATCACCGACGACAGGTCGCGGTCGATCTCCACTTCCATGCTGTTGACGCGCGCCTCGGTGGCAATGACCTGCTGCGCCACGTCCTCGTTGAAGTGCGCGAGCGAATACACCGCCTGGCGGATCTGCGACTCGACCAGCCCGCCCAGCTCCATGACGCGCGCCGACAGCGCGTTGAGTTCGGTGTCGAACTGGGTCGACAGATGCTTGTCCGGCATGCGCGCTCCTTCAGCCGAAACGGCCCGTGATGTAGTCCTCGGTCTCCTGGCGCCGCGGCTTGAAGAAGATCTGTTCGGTCTCCCCCACTTCCATCAGGTCGCCCAGGTACATGTAGGCGGTGTAGTCGGACACGCGCGCCGCCTGCTGCATGTTGTGCGTGACGATCACCACCGTGTAGTCCTTCTTCAGCTCGATGATCAGCTCCTCGATCTTGCCGGTGGAGATCGGGTCGAGCGCCGAACACGGCTCGTCCAGCAGCAGCACCTCCGGCCGGATGGCGATGCCGCGGGCGATGCACAGGCGCTGCTGCTGGCCGCCGGACAGGCCCGCGCCGCTCTGCCCGAGCTTGTCCTTCACCTCGTCCCACAGCGCCGCCTTGCGCAGCGCCCATTCCACGCGGTCGTCCATGTCGGCCTGGCCGGGCGACTCGAACAGGCGCACGCCGAAGGCGATGTTGTCGTAGATGGACATGGGAAACGGCGTCGGCTTCTGGAACACCATGCCCACCTTGGCGCGGATCAGCGCCACGTCCTTCTTCGAGGTCAGCACGTCCTCGCCATCGAGCAGGATCTCGCCTTCGGCGCGCTGGTCGGGGTAGAGCTCGTACATGCGGTTGAAGGTGCGCAGCAGCGTCGACTTGCCGCAGCCCGAGGGCCCGATGAAGGCCGTGACCTTCTTCTCGGGGATGTCGAGGTTGATGCCCTTGAGGGCGTGGAACTTGCCGTAGTAGAAGTTCAGGTTGCGCACCGACAGCTTGGCCGGCGCGGCCCGGGCCGCGGACGCGGCGGGTCTCTCGAGGATGGCTTCCATGATCAGGTCTTGCTGCGCGTCAGCACCCGCGCCAGGATGTTCAGGCCCAGCACGGCCAGGGTGATGATGAAGACGCCGGCCCAGGCGAGCTGCTGCCAGTTCTCGTAGGGGCTCATGGCGAACTTGAAGATGGTCACCGGCAGGCTGGCCATCGGCTCGCCCAGGTTGGAGGTGAAGAACTGGTTGTTCAGCGCCGTGAACAGCAGGGGCGCGGTCTCGCCGGCGATGCGCGCGACCGCCAGCAGCACGCCGGTGACCACGCCCGCGCGCGCCGCCCGCAGCGTGATCTTGCCGATCACCTTCCACTTGGGCGCGCCCAGGGCGTAGGCCGCCTCGCGCAGCGCCGCCGGCACCAGCAGCAGCATGTTCTCGGTGGTGCGTATCACCACCGGGATGACGATGAGCGCCAGCGCCATCGCGCCCGCCCAGCCGGAGAACTGGCGGAACTGCGCCACGATCACCGCGTAGATGAACAGGCCGATCACGATGGATGGCGCCGACAGCAGGATGTCGTTGACGAAGCGCGTCGTGTTGCCCAGCCAGCCCTTGGGGTCGTACTCGGCCAGGTAGACGCCGGCCATGATGCCGATGGGCGTGCCCACCAGCGTCGCCAGCAGCACCATCAGGAAGGAGCCCCACAGCGCGTTGAGCAGGCCGCCCGCCTCGTTGGGCGGCGGCGTCATCTGGCTGAAGGTGGCCCAGGCCATGCCCGAGATGCCCAGGCGCAGCGTCTCCCACAGGATCCACACCAGCCAGAAAACCCCGAAGGCCATGGCGGCCAGCGACAGGGCCAGCGCCACCTTGTTGACCCGCTTGCGGGCCAGGTACTTGCGTTCGCGCGCGCGCGCCAGGTCGGCGTCGCGCAGCAGGCGCTCGCCTGTGTGCACGGGGGTCATGCGCGGGTCCCCTCGCTGCGGCGCAGCCGCGCCAGCAGCAGCTTGGACAGCGCCAGCACCACGAAGGTGATGAAGAACAGCACCAGCCCCAGGTAGATCAGCGCCGCCTGGTGCAGGCCGCTGCCCGCCTCGGCGAACTCGTTGGCCAGGGCCGAGGTGATGCTGTTGGCCGGCGCGAACAGGCTCAGCGAATCGAGCTGGTTGAAGTTGCCGATGACGAAGGTCACGGCCATGGTCTCGCCCAGGGCGCGGCCCAGGCCGAGCATGATGCCGCCGATGACGCCGCTCTTGGTGTAGGGCAGCACCACCTTGAACACCACTTCCCAGGTGGTGGATCCCAGGGCGTAGGCCGACTCCTTGAGCATCGGCGGAGTGACGTCGAACACGTCGCGCATCACGGCCGCGATGAAGGGAATGATCATGATCGCCAGGATGATCCCGGCGGCCAGGATGCCGATGCCCACCGGCGGGCCGGAGAACAGCGCCCCCAGCACCGGCACGCCGCCGAACAGGCTCTGCAGCGGCTGCTGCACGTAGGTGGCCAGGATGGGGCCGAACACCAGCAGGCCCCACATGCCATAGACAATGGAGGGCACCGCGGCCAGCAGTTCGATGGCCGTGCCCAGCGGGCGCTTCAACCAGGCCGGCGAAAGCTCGGTGAGGAACAGGGCGATGCCGAAGCTCACCGGCACCGCGATGACCAGGGCGATCAGCGAGGTGGCGAGGGTGCCGTAGATCATCACCAGCCCGCCGTATTCGCTGGTGACCGGGTCCCAGGTGCTGTTGGTGAGGAAGCCCAGCCCGTACTTCTCGATGGCCGGCCAGGCGCCGATGACCAGCGAAACCAGGATGCCGAGCAGCAGGGCGAGCGTCAGCAGCGCGGCGC
>JAEZKX010000337.1 GCA_023436025.1 Pseudomonadota bacterium
GGCAGGGCCTTGGCCGGGTTCTTGCCGTACAGGGGCGCGTTCGGGTCCCAGTTGCGGTTCTTCTGCGATTCGGCCGCGTCCTGCTCCGCGGAGCGGCTGTTGCCCTTGTTCAGGAAGGGCACCGGCACCTTGGTGACGTAGACGGCGACGGCCAGGGCGGCGGCGAGGCCCAGCACCACCCCGATGATGATGCCGACGATGACGTTGCCGCGTTGTTGGTGTTTCATGCTCACATCTTGCGCGGGGCACCCACACCCAGCACTGCCAGTCCATTGTGCAACACCTGGGCCGTGGCGGCGACCAGCGCCACGCGGGCCGTCTTCTGCGCCACGTCGTCCACCAGGATGCGCTCGGCATCGTAGTAGCTGTGGTACGCCGCGGCGACGTCGCGCAGGTAGAAGGTGATGTCGTGCGGCGCGAAATCGCGCGCGGCGTCGGCCAGCACGTCCGGGTAGCGCGCCAGCTGCTGCATCAGGTTCAAGGCGGCCGGGTGCGCCAGCGACGACAGGTCGGCATCCTTCAGCGTGGCTTCGTCGCCGCCCCAGTTGGCCAGCACCGAGCAGATGCGCGCATGGGCGTACTGCACGTAGTACACCGGGTTCTCGTTGTCCTGGGCCAGCGCCAGGTCGACGTCGAACACGTATTCGGTGTCGGGCTTGCGCGAGAGCAGGAAGAAGCGCACCGCGTCCTTGCTGGTCCACTCGATCAGGTCGCGCAGCGTCACGTAGCTGCCGGCACGCTTGGAGATCTTGACCTCCTCGCCGCCGCGCATGACGCGCACCATGGTGTGCAGCACGTAGTCGGGGTAGCCGGCGGGGATGCCCACGTTGGCGGCCTGCAGGCCGGCGCGCACGCGCGCGAGGGTGCCGTGGTGGTCGGTGCCCTGGATGTTGACCACCTTGGTGAAGCCGCGCTCCCACTTGGTGATGTGGTAGGCCACGTCCGGCACGAAGTAGGTGAACGTGCCGTCGGACTTGCGCATCACGCGGTCCTTGTCGTCGCCGTAGTCGGTGGACTTCAGCCACAACGCGCCGTCCTGCTCGTAGGTCTTGCCGGCGTCCTGCAGCCGCTGCACCGCCTGCGCCACCTTGCCGCTGGTGTAAAGGCTGGACTCGAGGTAGTAGTTGTCGAAGCGGACCTCGAAGGCGCGCAGGTCCAGGTCCTGCTCGTGGCGCAGGTAGGCCACCGCGAACTGGCGGATGCCGTCGAGGTCGTCGGGGTCGCCGCTGGCGGTGAATTCACGGTCGTCCGACTTGACCCTCTTCTTCGCCAGGAAATCGTCGGCGATGTCCTGGATGTAGTCGCCGTTGTAGGCCGCCTCGGGCCAGCCCGGGTCGCCGGGCTTGACGCCCTTGGCGCGCAGCTGGGTCGACTTGGCCAGCGTCTCGATCTGCACGCCGGCGTCGTTGTAGTAGAACTCGCGCCAGACGTCCCAGCCCTGGGTGGCGTACAGGTTGCAGATCGCATCGCCCAGGGCGGCCTGGCGGCCGTGGCCCACGTGCAGCGGGCCGGTGGGATTGGCGGAGACGAACTCCACCATCATGCGCTGGCCGTTGGCCGGCTGGCTGCCGAAGGCCGCGCCGGCGGCGAGCACTTCGCGCACCACCTGCTGCTTGGCGGCGTCCTTCAGGCGGATGTTGAGGAAGCCGGGGCCGGCGATTTCGACCGCGTCGACCCACCGGGCGAAGGCGGGGGCGGCCAGCAGGGAGGCGCGCAGGTCTTCGGCCACCTGGCGCGGGTTCTTCTTCAGCGGCTTCGCGAGCTGCATCGCCGCGGTGCATGCCAGGTCGCCGTGCGCGGCCACTTTCGGCAGTTCGAACGCCGCCTTCGCGCCGGCGCCCGGCGACAGCTGTTCGAGCCCGGCCGCGAGGGCGGCGAGCAGGTCTTGTTTCACGAGGAGCATGGGGGGATTCTAGATTCCGGTGCGCCTGCGAGCCGTTACTTCCCCCCGAAGCCCCGCGCCAGGAACACCGCCGCCAGCAGGATCAGCGGAATGAAGTGCGCCTGCACCATCACCAGCTTGCGGGTGCTTCGCACCTCCGCCTCGGCGGGCAGCTCGCCGCTGGCGCGCATGCGCTTGCGCCAGCGCAGGAACCGCAGCGTCGGCAGGATGGACAGCAGGCCGACCAGCAGGAACAGGCCGAGCTTCAGGTGCAGCAGCCAGTTGCTCCAGTACCAGTCCGAGCCCTTGGCGCCCAGGAACACCCGCAGCAGTCCCGTGGCCAGCACCGCCACCGCGGCGATGCCGTAGACGCGGTCCACGGTCACCAGCCGGTCGACCACGGTGGGGTTCATCCACTCCGGGCGGCACAGCGCGGCCTCGCTGGCGATGAAGACGACGAGGGTGAAGATCGCCAGCAGGTGGACGTAGGCGAGCAGGGCTTCCTGGGTCATGGGGCGGTGTCTTGGGGCGCGGTCCAGAACTGCGGCTGCGCGTAGTGGTGCTTGAGGAAATCGACCCACAGCCGCACCCGCAGCGGCAGGTGCTTGCGCTGGGGGAAGACGGCATAGATGCCGTTGGGCGGCGCGGCGAAGGCGGCGAGTACCTCCACCAGCCGGCCGCTGGCCAGGTCCTGCTCCACCTCCCAGGTGCTGCGCCAGGCGATGCCGTAGCCGCGCACGCACCAGTCGTGCAGCACCTGGCCGTCGGAGCAGTCCAGCGGGCCGGCCGGCCGGATGTGCGCGATCTCGCCAGCGCCCTCGCGCCCGGGCAGCAGGAAGGCCCAGCCGCGCGTCTGCGACGCATCGCTGGAGAGCGTGAGGCAGTCGTGGCGCAGCAAGTCGGTGGGATGCTCGGGCGCGCCGTGGCGCTTCAGGTAGGCGGGCGCCGCCACGCACAGGCGGCGGTTGTCGGCCAGGCGCGCGCTGACCAGGGACGAATCGGGGAAATCGCCCACCCGCACGCCGCAGTCGAAGCCCTCGGCCGCCAGGTCCACCACCCGGTCGCTCAGGTTCAACGAGATGGTGACATCGCTGTGCAGCTCGCGAAAGCGCGGCACCAGCGGCGCGACGTGGCGGCGGCCGAAGCCGGCCGGCGCGGTCAGGCGCAGGTGCCCGCTGGCCTTGACGCCGCCGGCGGACACGCTCGCTTCGGCGTTGGACAGGTCGGCCAGCAGGCGCTGGCAGTCCTCCAGGAAGGCGCTGCCCTCGTGCGTGAGCGAGATGCGCCGCGTGGTGCGCACCAGCAGCTTCACGCCCAGCCGCTCCTCCAGGGCGTCGAGGCGGCGGCCCATGATGGCCGGCGCCACGCCCTCGGCCCGCGCCGCCGCCGTGAGGCTGCCGCGGGTCGCAACCGAGACGAAGGATTCCAGTTGCTTGAGCTTGTCCATCGCGGGCGGATTATGGACGCGCGCCGGCCCTGCGGCGGGCGTGCGCCGGCGCCCATGGGCCCGCCGTCCGCGGCGCGGCGGATACC
>JAEZKX010000021.1 GCA_023436025.1 Pseudomonadota bacterium
GGCGCAGAACGCGGCGCAGCCGCGCCCGCGCAAGGAATCGGAGGCCGAGAAGGTGGCGGCGCGCTATCGCGAGACCGACCACGTGAAGGCCTTCTACCGCACCAACCGCTACTGACCGCCGCACGAAGGAGCGCCCCATGCTGATCAAGCGCAGCGACGGGAAGGCCGCACGCCAGCGGCTGTCCTCGGCCTATCAGGGCCTCTCGGCCGGCGGGCTGGACCGCCGCGCCTTCCTCCGCCAGGCCGGCCTCTCGGGCGCCGGCCTCGCCGCCATGGGCGGGCTCGGCCTGACCGCCGCGCGCCCGGCCGAGGCGGGGCCGACCAATTTCAGCCAGCCCATCCAGCGCATCAAGAACATCTGCACCCATTGCTCGGTCGGCTGCACCGTCACGGCCGAGGTGCAGAACGGCGTCTGGGTCGGCCAGGAGCCGTCCTGGGACAGCCCGATCAACCGCGGCACGCATTGCGCCAAGGGTGCCAGCGTGCGCGAACTGGTGCATGGCGACCGCCGCCTGAAATACCCGCTGAAGATGGTCAATGGGCAGTGGCAGCGCCTGTCCTGGGAGCAGGCGATCAGCGAGATCGGCGACAAGCTGCTCGAGGTGCGGCAGAAATCCGGCCCCGATTCGGTGTTCTGGCTGGGCAGCGCCAAATTCTCGAATGAGGGCGCCTACCTGTTCCGCAAGTTCGCCGCCTTCTGGGGCACCAACACGGTGGACCACCAGGCGCGCATCTGCCACTCGACCACCGTCGCGGGTGTGGCCAACACCTGGGGCTATGGCGCGCAGACCAACAGCTACAACGACATCCGCAACGCCCGCACCATGATCGTCATGGGCGGCAACCCGGCGGAGGCGCATCCGGTCTCGCTGCAGCACGTGCTGTCGGGCAAGGAGATCAACCGGGCGAACCTGATCGTCATCGATCCGCGCTTCACCCGCACCGCCGCCCACGCCACCGAATATGTCCGCATCCGCCCCGGCACCGACATCCCGATCATCTGGGGCCTGCTCTGGCACATCTTCGAGAATGGCTGGGAGGACAAGGAGTTCATCGCCCAGCGCGTCTACGGCATGGATGATGTGCGCCGCGAGGTCGCCAAATGGCACCCGGCGGAGGTCGAGCGCGTCACTGGCGTGCCGGGCGAGCAGCTGAGGAAGGTGGCGCAGATCTTCGCCACCCAGAAGCCCTCGACGCTGATCTGGTGCATGGGCGCGACGCAGAAGACGGTCGGCACCGCCAATGTGCGCGCCTATTCGATCCTGCTGCTGGCCACCGGCAATGTCGGCAAGCCGGGCACCGGCGCCAACATCTTCCGCGGCCATTGCAACGTGCAGGGCGCGACCGATTTCGGCCTCGATGTCACGACGCTGCCCGCCTATTACGGGCTGGACGAGGCGGCCTGGCGGCATTGGTGCCGGGTCTGGGATGTCGACTACAACTGGATGATGGGCCGCTTCGCCAGCAAGGCGCTGATGGAGACGCCGGGCATCCCGACCACGCGCTGGTTCGACGCCGTGCTGCTGCCCAAGGACCAGGTGCAGCAGCCCGACACGGTCAAGGCGATGGTGGTGGTGGGCCATGGCGGCAACACCGTCACCCGCATGCCCGAGGCGGTGAAGGGCCTTGAGAAGCTCGACCTGCTGGTGGTGGCCGACCCGCACCCGACCAGCTTCGCCAGCATGTCGAACCGCACCGACAACACCTACCTGCTGCCGATGTGCACGCAGTTCGAGGCGACGGGCAGCCGCTCGGCCTCGAACCGCTCGATCCAGTGGGGCGAGCAGGTCGTCAACCCGATCTTCGAATCGAAGAACGACTACGAGCTGATGTACCGCCTGGCGGAGAAGCTCGGCTTCGCGCAGGAGATGTTCAAGACGATCGAGGTGCGCGGCAAGGTGCCGGTCGCCGAGAGCATCACGCGCGAGTTCAACCGCGGCGCCATCTCCACCGGCTATTCCGGCCAGTCGCCGGAGCGGCTGAAGCTGCACATGCAGCACCAGGCGGATTTCGACCTGGTGACGCTGCGCGGCAAGCCGGGCACGCCGGTCGCCGGCGAGTATTACGGCCTGCCCTGGCCCTGCTGGGGCACGCCGGAGATGAAGCACCCCGGCACGCACATCCTCTACAACACCGGGCTGCATGTGAAGGAAGGCGGCGGCACCTTCCGCGCCCGCTGGGGCGTCGAGCGCGAGGGCAAGACCCTGCTGGCCGAGGGCAGCTACTCCCGGGATTCCGAGATCCAGGACGGCTATCCGGAATTCACCGTCGCGGTGCTGAAGCGCCTCGGCTGGTATGACGAGCTGACCGACCGCGAGAAGGAGATCATCGCCCGCGTCGGCGGCGAGAATGTCGACCGGGTGAGCTGGGCGACCGACCTCTCCTTCGGCATCATCCGCGTGGCGCTGAACCATGGCTGCATCCCCTACGGGAACGGCAAGGCGCGGGCGAATGCCTGGAACCTGCCCGACCCGGTGCCGGTGCATCGCGAGCCGATCTACACCCCGCGCACCGACCTGCTGGCGCAGTACCCGACGCTCGACGACCGGCGCGGCTTCCGCCTGCCGCATCTGGGCAAGAGCGTGCAGGCGCGCAGCAACACCGTGGCGCGCGACTTCCCGATCGTGCTGACCTCCGGCCGCCTGGTCGAGTATGAGGGCGGCGGCGAGGAGACGCGCTCCAACCGCTGGCTGGCCGAGCTGCAGCAGGACATGTTCGTCGAGATCAACACGGCGGACGCGGCCGAGCGCGGCATCAAGGACGGCCAGTATGTCTGGGTCGATGGGCCCGAGAACGCCGCCAAGGCGCGCATGAAGGCGCTGGTGACCGACCGTGTCGGCCGCGGCGTCGCCTTCATGCCGTTCCATTTCGGCGGCTGGTTCATGGGCGAGGATCGCCGCAAATACTATCCCGCCGGCACCGACCCGATCGTGCTGGGCGAGAGCGTCAACACGCTGACCACCTATGGCTATGACCCGGTGACCTTCATGCAGGAAACCAAGGTCACGCTGTGCCAGATCCGCGCGGCCTGAGCGGGGAGGAACCAGAACAATGGCCCGGATGAAGTTCCTCTGTGACAGCGACCGTTGCATCGAGTGCAACGCCTGCGTCACTGCCTGCAAGAACGAGCATGAGGTGCCCTGGGGCATCAACCGCCGGCGCGTCGTCACCATCAATGACGGCAAGCCGGGGGAGCGCTCGATCTCCATGGCCTGCATGCACTGCACCGACGCGCCCTGCGCCGCGGTCTGCCCGGTCTCGTGCTTCTACACGACGGCGGATGCCATCGTGCTGCACGACAAGGATCTGTGCATCGGCTGCGGCTACTGCTTCTACGCCTGCCCCTTCGGCGCGCCGCAATATCCGCGCGTCGGCAATTTCGGCGGGCGCGGCAAGATGGACAAGTGCACCTACTGCGCCGGCGGCCCGCAGGCCGACAACACGGCGGCGGAATACGCGCAGTACGGCGCCAACCGCATCGCCGAGGGCAAGCTGCCGCTCTGCGCCGAGATGTGCTCGACCAAGGCGCTGCTGGCCGGCGATGGCGACATCATCGCCAGCATCTATCGCGAGCGGGTGCAGAAGCGCGGCTATGGCTCCGGCGCCTGGGGCTGGCGCACCGCCTATCGCGAGACGGTGGAGGCGTGAGCATGCGGACCCTCCTTCTCGCCGCCGCCACGGCGCTGCCGCTGCTCGCGGCGCCGGGCGCCGGCGGCCTGGCCCAGGCGCAGGGCCTGGCGCAGCAGGCGACCCCGCCCAATCCCGGCCAGCAGGGCCAGGAGAATGGCGCGGGCCCGGCGCGCGGCGCGCCCGAGGTGCAGGCCCCGGTGCCGGAGACGCAGAATGCCGGTGAGAACCGGCAGCGCGCCATGCCGAAC
>JAEZKX010000067.1 GCA_023436025.1 Pseudomonadota bacterium
CCTTCGCCCTGGCCGGGCGCGCCGTCGGCGCCGGGTCCGGAGCCGGTGCCCGGGCGCGGCGAAGGGCCGCCGCCAGCGCCGGCTTGCCACTCGCTCCCCTGGAATCCGGCCGCACCGTGCTGCGTCCCCGGGACGCCGTGTTGCATCCCCAGGCCGCCGTGTTGCGACCCCGTGCCGCCATGTTGTGCCCCCAGCCCGCCGTGCTGCGACCCCAGCCCGCCGTACTGTGCCCCCAGCCCGCCGTGCTGCGACCCCAGGCCGCCGCGGCGCGAGGTAAGCCCGCCGCGCTGCGAATCCAGCGCCCCGGCTTGCGAACCCATCTCGCCCCAGTGCGAGCCCAGCTCGCCGCGTTGCGAATTCAGTTCACCGCGCTGCGATGTCAGCTCGCCGCGCTGCGAATCGGACATGGCGTAGAGCCCCTGCAGGCCCGAATGCGCGGCCTCGGCGGCCTGCACCAGCTGCGGCGTGGCCTTGGGCAGCACGCGGTAGGTGGCGGCCTGCAGCTTGGCCTCGCGCAGCAGCTCGATGGCCTGGCGGTACACCTTCTCCAGTTCGGCGGCCACGGGCGGCGCCAGGTGGCGGGTCCAGATGGCCGGCCAGCCCGGGCGGCCGGCGGGTTGCATGAGGTTGCGCAGCGCCTGCGCGAAGACCTCGGGCCGCAGCGGGTTGCGTTCCGGCTGCACGCTGGCCAGGCCCAGCGCCGAACTCATGAGGCCGTCGAGCTCCGACAAGGGCTGTTCCAGGCGCGGCGCCAGCAACTGCTTCAGGCGCGAGGATTCCAGCGAGCGCTGCAGCGCTTCATCGTCGACCAGGGACAGGGCGCCCCAGGCCGAGGGCCGCAGCGCCGGGTCGGGCGCGGCCGGCGCGGCCGCGTCCTGCGCCTGGCCCAGCAGCTGCACGAAGCGTTCGCGCCATTCGGTGCGGCGCTGCTGGAGCTCCAGCCACGCTTCCGCCACTTCCTGGCGGCGCGTGATGTTGGGGATCTGCTGCTCTTCCTGCTGGATGGTTTCCACCGCCGCTGCGATGGCGCGGTCGATCATGCCGGGCGCGGCGGCAGCGGCGAGCGCGATGCAGCGGGCGGCAGGGGACGGTAATGCGGGCATACGACGGCCGCAGTCTAGGAAACAGATGGGCTTGCCGGACCGGCAAAGGTCACGGTTCGCACATCAGTCACACTTGTTACGTGTGGTCCCGCGCGAAGAGAGGGTGCCTTTGTCTTAACGCGCGGCCTTGACCTTGAGGCGCCAGGCGTGCAGCAGGGGCTCGGTGTAGCCGCTGGGTTGTTCCTTGCCCTGCAGCACCAGGTCGAGCGCGGCGCGGTAGGCGAAGGACGTGTCCCAGTGGCCGGCCATCGGCTTGTACAGCGGATCGCCCGCGTTCTGCCGGTCGACCACGGCCGCCATGCGCTGGAACGTTTCCACGACCTGCTCGCGCGTCACCACGCCGTGCTGCAGCCAGTTGGCGATGTGCTGGCTGGAGATGCGCAGCGTGGCGCGGTCTTCCATCAGGCCCACGTTGTGGATGTCGGGGACCTTGGAGCAGCCCACGCCTTGGTCGATCCAGCGCACCACGTAGCCCAGGATGCCCTGCGCGTTGTTGTCCAGCTCCTGCTGGCGCTCCTGCGCGCTCCAGGTGGCCTCGGCCACCACCGGCACCGACAGCAGGCCGGCCAGCAGCTCGGCGCGCGCAGCCTCGGTGTTGCCCTGTTCCAGCTCGCGCTGCACGGCGAACACGTCGACCTGGTGGTAGTGCAGCGCGTGCAGCGTGGCGGCCGTGGGCGACGGCACCCAGGCGGTGTTGGCGCCGGCCCTGGGATGGCCGATCTTCTGCTCCAGCATGGCGGCCATCATGTCCGGCATGGCCCACATGCCCTTGCCGATCTGGGCGCGCCCGCGCAGGCCGCAGGCCAGGCCCACCAGCACGTTGTTCTTCTCGTAGGCCTGGATCCACGCGCTGGACTTCATGTCGCCCTTGCGCAGCATGGGGCCCGCGTACATGGCGGTGTGCATCTCGTCGCCGGTGCGGTCGAGGAAGCCGGTGTTGATGAAGGCCACGCGGCCGGCCGCTTCGGCGATGCAGGCCTGCAGGTTGACGCTGGTGCGGCGTTCCTCGTCCATGATGCCCAGCTTCACCGTGTCGGGCGCCAGGCCCAGCAGCTGCTCGACGCGGCCGAACAGCTCGGAGGCGAAGGCCACTTCGCGCGGGCCGTGCATCTTGGGCTTGACGATGTAGACCGAGCCGGTGCGCGAGTTGCGGATGCCATTCGCGCCGTGGCCCTGCAGGTCGTGCAGGGCGATGGCGGTGGTGACCACCGCGTCCATGATCCCCTCGGGGATCTCCTTGCCGCCGTCCCACAGGATGGCGGGGTTGGTCATGAGGTGGCCCACGTTGCGCAGGAACAGCAGCGAGCGGCCGTGCAGCCGCACTTCGCCGCCATCGGCGCCGCGGTAGATGCGGTCGGGGTTGAGGCCACGGGTGAAGCTCTTGCCGGCCTTGCTGACCTGCTCGGTCAGCGTGCCCTTGAGGATGCCCAGCCAGTTGCGGTAGGCCAGCAGCTTGTCCTCGGCGTCGACGGCGGCGATGGAGTCTTCCAGGTCGAGGATGGTCGACAGCGCCGCTTCCACCACCACGTCGCTGACGCCGGCGGCGTCGGTGCGGCCGATGGGGTGGTCGCGGGCGATGCGGATGTCCAGGTGCAGGCCGTTGTGCTTGAGCAGCACCGAAGTCGGCGCGCCGGGCTCGCCCTGGAAGCCGACGAACTGCGCCGGCTCCTTCAGGCCGCTGGTGGCGCCACCGCGCAGCGCCACCTGCAGCTGGCCGTCCCGCACCGCGTAGCCGGTGGCGTCGGCATGCGAGCCGGCGGCCAGCGGCACGGCCTGGTCGAGGAAGCGGCGGGCATAGGCGATCACCTGCGCGCCGCGCACCTCGTTGTAGCCCGGGCCCTTGTCGGCGCCGCCGGTCTCGGGGATCACGTCGGTGCCGTACAGGGCGTCGTACAGCGAGCCCCAGCGCGCGTTGGCGGCGTTGAGTGCATAGCGGGCGTTGAGGATGGGCACCACCAGCTGCGGGCCGGCCTGCTGCGCCAGCTCGGCGTCGACCTTGGTGGTGGTGGCCTGCGTGCCCTGCGGCACCGGCACCAGGTAGCCGATCTTCTCCAGGAAGGCGCGGTAGCCGGCGGCGTCGCGGATGGGGCCGGGGTTGGCCTTGTGCCAGGCGTCCAGCTCCGCCTGCAGGCGGTCGCGCTCGGCCAGCAGGGCGGCGTTCCGGGGGCCGAGGTCGCGCACGATGGCGTCGAAGCCGCTCCAGAAGGCGGCGGCGTCGACGCCGGTGCCGGGCAGCACCTCCTCGTCGATGAAGCGCTTGAGGGCGCTGTCCACTTGCAATCCGTGCACGGTGGTTCGGCTGGTCATGGTCGGTTTTCTCCTTGATCCATGACTGTATTCGGAACCTGGCTCGTCATTAATGGCGCGGCAATCTCTTGATCCGTGACCTGGATGGGGGTAATGGCGCGCCAAGGCCGCAGCGGCGAGGCGCCCGGGTCGGCAAGGGACCGCTTCACGCGCTGCGTTCTAATCCGCGCATGTCCGCATCCCCGAACCTTCCCTACACCGGCATCCGCGTCGTCGAATTCACCCACATGGTCATGGGGCCCACCTGCGGGATCGTCCTGGGCGACCTCGGCGCCGAGGTCATCAAGGTGGAGCCGGTCACCGGCGACAACACGCGCCGCCTGCTGGGCGCCGGCGCCGGCTTCTACCCGCTGTTCAACCGCAACAAGAAGAGCATCGCCATCGACCTGCAGCAGCCCGAGGGCCGCGCCCTGGCGCAGAAGCTGTGCGCCACCGCCGACGTGGTCAGCGAGAACTTCAAGCCCGGCACCATGCGCCGGCTGGGCCTGGACTACGAGACGCTGTCGGCGCGCGACCCGCGCCTGGTCTACGTGAGCCACAAGGGCTTTTTGCCGGGACCCTACGACCATCGCACCGCGCTCGACGAGGTGGTCCAGATGATGGGCGGGCTGGCCTACATGACCGGGCGGCCGGGCGACCCGCTGCGCGCCGGCTCCAGCGTCAACGACATCATGGGCGGCATGTTCGGCGCCATCGGCGCCATGGCCGCCCTGGCGCAGCGCGAGAAGACCGGACGCGGCCAGGAGGTGCAGAGCGCGTTGTTCGAGAACAATGTGTTCCTGGTGGCCCAGCACATGCTGCAGTACGCCGTCACGGGCAAGGCCGCCGAGCCGATGCCGGGCCGCATCTCGGCCTGGGGCATCTACGACGTCTTCACCGTGCAGGATGGCGCCCAGGTGTTCCTGGCGGTGGTCAGCGACAGCCAGTGGACCGTGTTCTGCAAGGCCTTCGGCTTCGACGACCTGGCCGCCGACCCCCGGCTGCAGACCAACAACGACCGCGTCGTGGCGCGCGAGTGGCTCATCCCGCTGCTGCGCGAACGCCTGGCGCCGCGCCCGGCCGCCGAACTCAGCCGCCTGTTCGAAGACCATGGCCTGCCGTTCGCCCCCATCACCCGGCCGCAGGAGCTGTTCGACGACGTCCACCTCAATGCCACCGGCGGACTGGCGCCCCTGACCCTGCCGGACGGCCGCGAAACCCGGGTGCCGCTGCTGCCGCTGCAGCTGGGCGGTGAGCGCCCCGGCGTGCGCCTGCAGCCGCCGGGCGTGGGCGAGCACACGCGCGAACTGATGCGCGAGCTGGGCTATTCCGAGGCCGAGGTGGACGACCTCGCCGGCCGCGGCCTGGTCGCCGCCCCCTGACGCGGCGGCAGCGGTATCCGC
>JAEZKX010000075.1 GCA_023436025.1 Pseudomonadota bacterium
GCGTCGAGGCTGACGAAGAAATCGGCGGCGGCGGCGATCACCTCCGGGCTGCCCGCCTGCACCGCGGCGGTCTTCTGCGCGACCAGGGCCTGCGCGCGGGCGCGATCGAAGGTGGTGCCCGCGATCACGGCCTGCGCCTGCGCGCGCGCATCGCCGGGGGCCTGGAAGTCCTGCCGCTGCTTGTGCAGGACGGCGGCCAGCGTCGCCAGCTTGGCCTTCTGCGTGGCGTCGAGATCCAGGCGGCCGGCGACGCGGTCGACCATGCGCTCGCGCCAGCGCGCCTGTTCCTCCGGCGTGGCCTGGGCGTCCACGTGGCCGGGCATGCGGTGGCCGCATGCGGTGAGCGCGCCCAGCGCGATGGTGGCGCCGAACAGGCCGAAGAAGCTTCTGCGCATCCAGGATTTCATGGGGCTTCCTTGTCGTGAGGGAGCCCGCATGGTCGTCCCCGGCGCGCCCGCAAGCATCGCGGCCGGGTTTCGCTTCTTTTCGTTTTGTTTCGCGGCGCGCGCCACCACGCGCCACCACGCGCCACCACGCGCCACCACGCGGCGCTCAGCCGGCGCGAACCAGGTCTGCGCCCTTCTCCCCGATCATGATGGCCGCCGCGTTGGTGTTGGTGGACACCATGGTCGGCATCACCGAGGCGTCGATCACGCGCAGGCGCTCCACGCCGCGCACGCGCAGCCTGGCGTCGACCACTGCGCAGTCGTCGGACCCCATGCGGCAGGTGCCGCTGGCATGGAACACGGTCCCGCCGTTGTGGCGGGCGAATTCCTCCAGCGCCGCATCGCTGGTGCGGCCGTTGCCAGGCATGTATTCCTCGCCGGTCACCAGGTCGCGAAACGACGGCTGCCGGTAGATGTCACGCAGGATCTTCAGGCCGGACACCAGCACCCGGGCGTCATGCGGGTCGGTGAGGTAGTTGGCCACGATGCGCGGCTTGTCCAGGGGGTCGGCCGAGCGCAGCTGCACCGTGCCGCGCGAACGCGGCCGGCACTGCGTGGCCGAGGCGGAAAAGCCCGAGAAGGTGTGCAGCGGATCGCCCGGCTTGTCGACCGACAGCGGCATCACGTTGAGCAGCACGTCGGGCCGCCCGCCCTCGGCGTGTTCGCTGCACACCATGCCCCCGACCTGGCCGGCGCCCACGGTGAGCGGGCCGCGCTGGCGCAGCAGCCACTGCGCGCCCATGCCGGCAAGGCCCAGCGGGCTTCGCACCTGGTCGTTGAGCGACATGCGCTTCTTCAGCTTGACGATGACGCGTGCCTGGTAGTGGTCCTGCAGGTTGGCGCCGACCTCGGGCGCATCGACATGCACCGGCAGCCCCAGGCCCCGCAGCAGCCCGGCCGGGCCGATGCCCGACAGCTGCAGCAGCTGAGGCGTCTGCAGCGCGCCGGCGGCCAGCAGCACCTCGCCATCGGCGCGGGCGGTGTGCGTGCGCCCGTCCTGCAGCCATTCGACACCCACCGCCCGGCCCGCCTCCACCAGCACGCGCGTGACGTGCACACCCGTGCGCACCGTGAGGTTCGGACGGCCGCGCGCCGGCGCCAGGAAGGCGGTGGCCGCGTCGCAGCGCCAGTGCCCGCGCAGCGTCAGCTGGTAGGCGCCCAGGCCGCCGGTCTGCGCGCCGTTGAAATCCGGGTTGCGGCCGTGGCCGGCTTCAACGCCGGCCTCGATCCAGGCCTGGCAGTAGGGATGGTCGTTGCGCAGGTCGGACACGCACAGTTCGCCGTCGCCGCCGTGGTACGCGTTGGCGCCGCCCTGGTAGCGCTCGGACTTGCGGAAGTACGGCAGCACCTCGCGAAAGCTCCAGCCTGCGGCGCCCAGGCGCGCCCAGTCGTCGAAATCGGCATGCTGGCCCCGGATGTACAGCAACCCGTTGATCAGGCTGGAGCCGCCCAGGCCGCGGCCGCGCGGCCAGACGATGGCGCGGTTGCCGGTGGCCTCCTGCGGCTCCAGCGGAAACTGCCAGGAAAAGCGGGGGTCGTAGATGCTGCGGAAGTAACCGATCGGCAGGCGCAGCCAGAAATGCCTGCCGGCATGGCCGGCCTCCAGCAGCAACACGCGGCACTGCGGGTCGGCGCTCAGCCGGTTGGCCAGCACGCAGCCAGCCGAGCCGGCCCCGACGATCACGTAGTCGTAACCGGCCGCCGCGTCGGTCATCCCTTGACGGTCTCCAGGAAGGGCTTGGGATCGAAGTAGTCCTGCGCCTTGACCGCGTTCTGGATGTTGGCGGTGCTCACGAAGAAGTCGGTGACCTGCTGCAGCCACTTGGTGACGGTGCCGTCCTGGTAGTTCTTCACCCACTCGGCATTCGTGTAGTACTTGGACGCCTTGAACTGCTCCTTGAACTCGGCCAGCGGCACGTCCTGGTACTGCGTCTTCTGCAGCATCTCGGCGGCCTCGTCGGGCTTGCCGGTGATCATCGCGTTGGCCTCGGCCCAGCCGGCGATCAGCTTGCGCAGCGTGGGCTGGTTCTTGTCGTAGTAGTCGTTGCGCGCGGCCCAGCCGCCCATGATGGCCGCCTGCGGGAAGAAGGTGGAGGCATCGACCAGCCGCACCGCGCCCGGCACCTGCTTCTTGACCACCGCATCGAACGGCACCCACAGCGCCACCGCCGGCACGGCGCCCGAGACGAAGGAGCTCACCGCCTCGGTCATGCGCTGGTTGACCACCCGGACGTCGGCCGGGTTCACGTTGTTGGTGCGCAGCGCGCGGTCGAGGAAAACGTGGGCGGTGGTGCCGGTGGTGGTGGACACCTGCTTGCCCTTGAGATCGGCCAGCGTCTTGATGCCGGCGTCGGGGCGCACCCACAGTTGCGCGGTGGCGTACTCGATGTTGTTCATGAGGAAGGCCTTGCCCTGGCCGCGCGCCGGGAAGTTCGACAGCACCGCGCCGGTGGACAGCACGTCGAGGCTGCCGCCGATCATGGCCTGGAACAGCTCCAGCCCGGTGGTGAACTTGACCAGCTCCAGCTCCAGTCCCTGTTTCGCGAAGCTGCCGGCCTGCTGGCCGATGAAGATGTGGCCGTCCACCGCGGGCGTGTGCAGGTAGCCCACCTTCACCTTGGTGCGCGCCTGCGCGAACACGGGCAGCGCGGCGGCGCCCAGGGATGCGGCGGCGGCCGCCTGAATGAGTTGCCTGCGGTGGAGGGCCATGGTTGCTCCTGTGGTTCGGGGGGAGAGAGGTGAAAGCGACGCGACGGAATCAGTCCGACATCCGCACGGCCTGCCTGGCCTGGGCGGCGTACTCCTGCATGACGAGGTCGCGGATGGTCGCGCGCAGGGCGCCGAAGCGCGGGTCCTCGTGCACGTTCTCGGCGCGCGGATAACCGAAGGGCACGTCGATGATGGTGCGGATGCGCGCGGGCCGGGCGGTGACCACCACGATGCGCGACGACAGGTAGATCGCCTCTTCCACCGAATGCGTGATCAGCATGACCGTCTTGCCCTCGGTCTGCAGCACCTCCAGCAGCAGGTCCTGCATGGCCGAGCGGGTCTGCGCATCGAGCGCGCCGAAGGGCTCGTCCATCAGCAGGAACTCGGGCCGGACCGCGTAGGCGCGCGCGATCGCGAGGCGCTGCCGCATGCCGCCGGAGAGATGCTTGGGATAGTGGTCGGCGAAGTCGGCCAGGCCCATCAGCTTCATGTAGCGCGCCACCGTGGCCTCGCGCTCGGCGGCGCCCACCTTGCTGGCGCCGAGCTTCAGGCCGAAGGCGATGTTCTGCCGCACCGTGAGCCACGGGAAGACGCCGTACTCCTGGAAGATCACGCCGCGGTCGGGACCAGGACCGTGCACCGGCTTGCCATCGAGCAGAACGCGGCCCTGCGTGGGCGCGACGAAGCCGCCCAGAATGTTCATCAGCGTGGTCTTGCCGCAGCCGGAGGGACCGATGATGGAGACGAACTCGCCCTGGCGGATGTCGAACGACACGTCGTCGAGCACGCGCATCGGACCCTGGCTGGTGGGGAAGTCGACGCCGACGTTCTCGAAGCGCACCCGCACCGGGGCGCGGGATGCGGCGGCGTCCGGCGTGGCGGCGGGCATGGCGGCGGAGGGCGTTCCGGGCATGGTGGAGGCGGTCATGCGATGCGGTCCTGCCAGGCGACCATGCGGCGGGTGGCGGCGCGCAGCGCCAGGTCCATCAGCAGCGCGATGAAGCCGATGCAGATGATGCCCACGTAGATGGTGTCGAGCTGGAAGAAGGCCGAGGCGTCCTGGATCAGCGCGCCCAGGCCCTGTTGCGCGGCGATCAGTTCGGAGGCGACCAGCGTGGCCCAGGCGACGCCGAGCGCCACCCGCACGGCGGTGAGGATGTGCGGGATCGTCAGCGGCACGATCACCTTGCGGAAGATCTCGGCGTCGCTCGCGCCCAATGTGCGCGCCACCTTGATGAAGATCGGGCTGATCTGGGCAATGCCCTCGTACATCACGATCACGCCGGCGAAGAACGAGGCGTAGAACAGGATCACCGTCTTGGCCAGCTCGCCGATGCCGAAGTAGACGATCACCAGCGGGATCAGCGCGATCGGCGGCAGCGCACGGAAGAAGTTGATGACCGGGTCGATGAAGCTGCGCAGGCCCTTGTACCAGCCGAGGCAGAAGCCCACCGGCACCGCCAGCGCCACCCCCAGCGTGACGCCCAGGAACACGCGCTGCGTGGACTTGAGCACGTCCATGCCGAGCCGGCCCTGCGCCAGCTCGACGAACTTGGCGAACACCGCATGCGGCGCCGGCACCAGCGCCGGATTGACCAGGCCGCTGGCACGGATGCCGTACCAGAGCAGCAGGATGAACAGCCACGGCGCCAGCAGCAGCGCCACGGTGCGCAGGCCACGGCGCAGCCGGCCATTGCCGGCAGCCGGCGCCAGCGGCGCGGTGGGTGGAACGGTCTGCGCGCGCATCATGTGGAGATATGCTTATCGAGGAATCGACCTAAGGTTCTATTGATAGTACCATTCGTTCATCCATGCCCACTCCGTTGTTTCCCTGACATGCCATCCACGCCGTTGCGCACGACGTCCGGCGCCGCGCCCTTCCTCGACGGTCCGGTCCCGCGCTACGCGCAGCTGGCCGACCTCCTGCGCAACCGCATCGCGCGCGGCCAGTGGCCCCAAGGGCACCAGCTGCCGACGCTCGAGGCGCTGATGGCGGAGTTCGGCGTGGCGCGCGTGACCGTGCGCCAGGCCATGGAACTGCTGGCGCGCGAAGGCCTGGTGTCGCCGCAGCGCGGCCGCGGCACCTTCGTCACCGGCGCGCCGACTGCGCAGGACCGCAGCATCAGCGTGGTGACCACGCTGGACGAACTGGCGCGTGTCTACGAGCACACGCAGCCGCGCATCGTGAACATCGAGGATGCCGCGGGCACGCCGCCGCTGGCGCCCGGCGACGGCACGGCCGCGCCCGGCTACGCCTTCATGCGCCGCGTGCACCTGCGCGACGGCCATCCGTATTGCGTGATCAACATCTGGCTCGACGAGCGGATCTTCCGCAAGTCGCCGGCCGCCTTCCGCAAGAAGACCGTGATCCCGCTGCTGACCGCCATGAAGGGACTGCGCATCGCGCAGGCCCGCCAGGTGCTGACCATCGCCAGCGCCGACATGGAGGTCGCGCGGCTGCTGGAGCTGCCGATGAACGCGCCGGTGGCGCTGGTGCGCCGCGTCTTCAAGGACGGCGACGGCACCGTGATCTACCTGGCCGAAGTGACCTATCGCGGCGACGCGATCCGACTGGAAATGGACCTGCAACCGTGACCCTCGCGCCCCTGCCCACCCCCGCCCTGCGCCTGGCGCGCATCGAGGCCTTCGTCTTCCGCTGCCCGATCGCCACGCCCGTGCGCACCTCGTTCGGCGTGATGCACGACCGCCCCGCCCTGTACGTGCGCGCCGAGGACACCGAGGGCGCCGTGGGCTGGGGCGAGATCTGGTGCAACTTCCCGTCCTGCGGCGCCGAGCATCGCGCCCGGCTGGTGGAGACCGTGTTCGCACCGCTGGCCACCAGCCGGACCTTCACCGGTCCGGCCGAGGCCTTCGACTGGCTGAGCGCGAAGACGGCGGTGCTGGCGATCCAGGCGGGCGAGCCGGGACCGATGGCGCAGGCCATCGCCGGCATCGACCTGGCGCTGTGGGACCTGTGCGCGCGCCGCGCGCAGCAGCCCCTGTGGCGCTACCTCGGGGGCACGCGCGACACCGTGCGTCCCTATGCCAGCGGCATCAATCCCGACCGGCCGCAGGACGTGGTGGCGGCGCGCCGGGCCGAGGGCTACCGCGCCTTCAAGCTCAAGGTGGGCTTCGGCCGCGCGCGCGACCTGGCGAACGTCGCAGCCCTGCGCAGCCTGCTGGGGGACGGCACGCCGCTGATGGTCGACGCCAACCAGGCCTGGGACCTCGACGAGGCGCTGGCCACGGCGCCGGCGCTGGCGGAGGCCGGCATCGGCTGGCTGGAGGAGCCGCTGCGCGCCGACCGGTCCTGGGACGAGTGGCAGCGGCTGGCGCGCAGCGCCACGCCCCCGCTGGCCGCGGGCGAGAACCTGCTGGGCGGGCCGTCCTTCGACGCGGCCATCGCCTCGGGCACGCTGCGCGTGCTGCAGCCCGACCTGGCCAAGTGGGGCGGCATTTCGGGCTGCTGGCCGGTGATCGCCCGCGGCCAGGCAGCAGGACTGCGCTACTGCCCGCACTTCCTGGGCGGCGGCGTCGGCCTGCTCGCCTCCGCCCACGTGCTGGCTGCCGCGGGCGGCGACGGGCTGCTGGAAATCGATGCCAACCCCAATCCGCTGCGCACGGCGCTGATGGGCCCGCTGGCGACGCTGGACGACGGCAGCTGCGCGCTCGGCGAGGCGCCGGGCATCGGCGTCGTGCCGGACCTGGCCGACCTGGCGGAACGCGCGGCGCAAGGGTGCTGAGCGGTACGCGCGCGGGTCTTCGCATCCACGCGCACGCGCGCCTGGGGCGCGAGCTCGCGCAGGAGTCGCTTGCCCGGCCGCGCCGGACTCACACCGTCTTCATCGGCTCCGGCATCGGCATGGGCCCCGACGGTGGCTCGGGCTGGGGGCCGAGCGGCGGACGGGGTTCGGGCGGGGGTTCGGTGGCCATGGCGGCACTGTGCACGCGCCCTGCGCGGCCGGCTGTAGGCGCAAAGGCCGATGCGCATCCGCCCTCTTGCGCAGTCCGGCGGCCGTCCCCAGCATGGGAAGACAGGACACGCCCATGAAACAACAGGACCAGACCCAGGCGCCCGCCGGCGAAGTGCAGCGCAACGCCGCGCAGTCGCGCTACGAGATCCACGTGGACGGCACCCTCGCCGGCTTCGCCGCCTACCGCGAGGAAGCCGGGCGCGTCTACCTCACCCACACCGAGGTGCAGCCGGCATACGCGGGGCAGGGCCTGGGCTCCAGGCTGGCCGCCCAGGCGCTGGAAGACATCCGCAGCCGCGGCCTGAAGGTGGTGCCGCAATGCAGCTTCATGGCCGCCTACCTGGGGCGGCACGCGCAGCAATACACCGGGCTGGCAGCCTAGCCGCGCGGCTGGCTGATGCTCCCTCGCCCGCCCGGGGAGGGAGCGCGGGCCGTCAGACGTTGGCGATGGCGACGGCGCGGGCGTTCAGGTACGCGTCCACCGCCTCCGGGCCGCCCTCGGAGCCGTAGCCCGAGTCCTTGATGCCGCCGAAGGGCATTTCGGCGCTGGGCATGGCCGGCATGTTGACCCACAGCATGCCCACTTCGACGCGGCGCGTCAGCAGGTCGGCGTTCTTCAGCGACTTGGTGAAGGCATAGCCGGCCAGGCCGAAGGACAGGCGGTTGGCTTCCTGGATCGCCTCGTTCAGGTCGGTGAAGCCGCGGATGCCCGCCACCGGCCCGAATGGCTCGTCGTTGAACAGCCGCGCTTCCAGCGGCACGTCGACCAGCACGGTCGGCTGCCAGAAGTTGCCGGCCTCGCCGATGCGCTTGCCGCCGGTCAGCACCTGGGCGCCATGCTTCTCGGCGTCGGCCTGGAATTCGGCCATGGCCGCCACCCGGCGCGGATTGGCCAGCGGGCCCATCTGCGTGCCCTCCGCCAGGCCGTCGCCGACCTTCAGGCCTTCGGCGTACTTGGCCATCGCCTTGGCGAACTCGCCCTTGATGCTTTCGTGCACCAGGAAGCGGGTGGGCGAGATGCAGACCTGGCCGGCGTTGCGGAACTTGGCGGCGCCGGCGGACTTCACTGCCAGCGCGATGTCGGCGTCCTCGCAGACGATCACCGGGGCATGGCCGCCCAGCTCCATGGTCACGCGCTTCATGTGCTGGCCGGCCATCGCCGCCAGCTGCTTGCCCACCGGCGTGGAGCCCGTGAAGGTGATCTTGCGGATGACCGGATGCGGAATCAGGTAGCTGGAGATCTCGGCGGGGTTGCCGTAGACCAGCCCCAGCACGCCGGGCGGAATGCCGGCATCGGCGAAGGCCTTGACCAGCGCGGCCGGGCCGGCCGGGGTTTCCTCCGGCGCCTTCACCAGCATGGAGCAGCCCGCGGCCAGCGCGGCGCCGACCTTGCGCACCACCTGGTTGATGGGAAAGTTCCAGGGCGTGAAGGCGGCGACCGGGCCGACCGGGTCCTTGATCACCATCTGCCGAACTTGAAGGTTCCAGCGCGAAGGCACGATGCGGCCGTAGACGCGGAAGCCCTCTTCGGCGAACCACTCGATGATGTCGGCGGCGGCCAGCGCCTCGCCCTTGGCCTCGGCCAGCGGCTTGCCCTGCTCCTGGGTCAGCAGCGGCGCGATCTCGCCGGCGCGCTCGCGCATCAGCGCCGCGGCCCGGCGCATGATCTTGCTGCGCTCGGCGGCCGTCATGTCACGCCAGGTCTCGAAGCCCTTCTGCGCGGCTTCCAGGGCCTTGTCGAGGTCCACCTTGGAGGCATGCGCCACGCGGCCGATCTCCTTGCCGGTGGCCGGATTGAAGACGGCGAGGGACTTGCCATCGGCAGCGTCCTGCCACTGGCCATTGATGTAGAGCTGGGTGTTGGGATAGGTCATGACGGTACCGGTTGCTGGGTGCCCCCGGATTATGCGACGCGGAAAAAGCCGCGCCACGCACCCCGGTGTTGTGCCGCCGAGACCGATGCGCGGGCGGCGCTTGCCTCGGCGCGCGCCGGCAGGCTACAAACGGCTGGGTTGGGATTCTTCATACCGTGTGGCGCGTCGTTCCCCTGGAGTGGCTGATCTCCTATTTCATCTTCGGCGCCGGCCTGTGCGCCGCGCTGGTCTGGCTGCTGCAGGGCCAGCCCAACTACGCGCGGCTCAAGGGCATGAAGCGCGTGAAGGCCTATGCCACCACGCTCTACAGCACCGTCACCATCTTCACCGTGGTCACCGTGCTGGCCGGCAAGTTCCTGTGGAGCCCGCTCGCGTCCATGCCCTGGTTCGCCGGCCGCGTGTTCCACGACATCTCGGGGCACTGGGTCGGCACGCTGCAGGGCGGCGCCGGCAGCGCGCCGCAGGCGGTGGAAGTGGAGGTGGAGCAGGACTTCTTCGCGCTGGAGATCCGGCTCGATGCCGCTTCGCGCAGCACCGATGCCCGCACCATCGCCGTCTGGCCCGAGCGCGACCAGCGCGCGCGGGCGCAGCGCGTCTGGTACGTCTACGAATCGAAGCTGCGCCAGCCGGCGCCGACCGAGGTGCCGGTGCACCAGGGCGCCGGCGTGCTCGAAGTGCGTGCGGGCCGCGGCGGCACCGGGCTGGATGGCCTGTACTGGACCAACCGCAACTGGCAGCGCAATGGCAATCCCGCGGGGACCATGAAGCTGGCGCGGGCGGGCAAGGCGAAGAAACCGAAGAAGGCGGCGGCAGCCGGCACCTCCGAACACGTCTCCGAGCGCGTCTCCTAAAGCGTCTTGCGCAGACGAAAGTTCGCGCTTCGCGGGTATGCGCATGCGCCAGACGACTTTGCGGCGGCAGTCCGGCGAACATGGCGTTGCACTTGACTACCGCGCGTTAGCCTGCACGCGCCGCCGCGCCGCCAAACTGGAGCCATCTCAACGAACCCGCACAGGAGAACACATGAAAGCAAACAAGATCCTCTGCAGCATGATGATCGCCATGGTCGGCGCCACCTCCATGCCGCTCGCCCTGGCCCAGCCGCGCCACCACGACCGCGATGCGCGGCATGATGCGCGGCATGATGCGCGGGATGCGCGGGATGCGCGGGATGCGCGGGATGCGCGCCACCATGCGCGCGATGCCCGGCGCGACCTGCGCGAAGCGCGGCACGACCGCCGGGAAGCGCGGCGCTACTACAACGCCCGCAGCAATGAGTTCCGCCGGGGGCACCGCCTGCCGCCGGAGCTGCGCCACCGCACCTACGTGGTGACCGACTACCGCCGCCATCGCCTGTCGGCGCCGCCGCGCGGCTACCACTGGGTGCAAGTCGGCCCCGACTACGTGCTGGCGGCCGTCGCCACCGGCCTGATCGCCAACCTGATCATCAACAACTGAGGCAGCGCGCCGGCCGTTCCCTAGAATGGCCGGCATGCAGCTGGTCCGGCCCTCCGTCTCCCTGCTGGCCGGCTACGTTGCCGCGCTCGAGAACGGCTGGACGCCGGACAGCGAACGCGGCCGCGCCGCGGCCCTCGACGAGCTGCGGCTGATCGAGGAAAGCCCCAGCCGTTTCGTCGAAAGCCTGGTGGACACCGAAGCGCGCGGCGCGCCCATCGCGTTGCCCGACGGATCGCTGGTGCCGCGCCTGCCCGGCTACCGCCGCTGGATCTGGGATGAGGGCTTTTGCGGCAGCATGGGCCTGCGCTGGCAGGCCGGCACCGCCGCCCTGCCCGCCTACTGCCTGGGCCACATCGGCTATTCCATCGTGCCGTGGAAGCGGCGGCAAGGCTACGCCACGCGGGCGCTGGCCTTGCTGCTGCCCGAGGCCAGGGCCCAGGGCCTGCCGCACGTGGAGCTCACCACCGACGCCGACAACGTGGCGTCGCAGAAGGTGATCCTGCGAAATGGCGGCACGCTGGTGGAAGAAGTGGAAAAGCCGGCCGGCTACCGCGGCGACCGGATGTTGCGCTTCCGCATCCCCCTGCACGCCGCGTAGGTGTGCTCGCGCGGCCAGCCCGCTTCGCGCATGCGGGCGCGCGGATTCGTTGTCAGCGTCTCATCCCTGCGGCCCGGCGCGCCCGATGGTCCCGAGGTGCGTGAAGCGGAATCCCGCGGCGTACTTCAGGCCGTAGCCGAGCATGCGGTCGAAGCCGAGGTGGGCCGACCAGATCAGGCCGGCCCCGACCAAGACGGGGTGTGCCAGCAGCACGCCGGCGCCCAGCGCGACGACGCAGCCGATGTAGGAGTGCGTCGCGTTGTAGGCCAGCGCACCGATGCGCGCACCGGCCAGGTAGGCGAAAAAGGCCAGGTCCGGCGCGAGGAAGGCCAGCGCGAAGGTCGGCCAGCCCAGGCCGAAACGGTCGTATAGGGCCAGCGACACCGCCAGCACGATCGCCCCTTCGATGCGCAGCACTGCGCGCACCCCACCCGTCGTTGCACCGTTCATGAATCCTCTTGTTGTTCGTTTCGTTGCGGCCAGCATTGTGCGCGCGCAGCGAAGAGGTCATCGCGGAGTCGGGGCCTGTGTCGCCCGGCGATGCGGCGGCCGGATGGCGATCACGCCGCGCGCGCTCACCTTCCCGGCCGAGGCTGCGGCCCGCCCTCGAAAGGCAGCGGAAACGCTCAGTCTTCGCCCATGTGCAGCCAGTCGTCCTCGCGCATGGTCTGCATGAAATGCATGACGGTCTCCAGCACGCCCTGGCGTTCGGCCCATTCGATGTGCTCGCGGAAGCACAGGCGCTTGGACAGCGGCGGCGTCACCGCCCAGGCCGCGCCGGTGGGCGGCGCGGGCGGAAGTTGCTGGCCGCGCAGGGTCTTGCGCGCAGGCAGCAGGCTGTAGAGCTCGTTCCAGCGCTCGGGACGCGGGCTGACGCGGTTGTTCTTGCGCGCCACCAGCATGGCGGCGTCGAGCGTGAACAGCGGCTGTGACTCGCGCACGCGGGCCGGCGCGCGCGCGGCGGGCTGCGTCGGCTCCCAGCTCGGATTGGTGGTGCGCATCGAACGCGTGGCCGGCATGGTTTTGGCGAAATGCCGGTCCTGCTGCGCGCTCGCCTCGGACCACAGGGCCCAGGCGGTGTCGCCACCTTCGATCGCCTCGGGGGCGGGAATGGAGTCACCGGGCACCCAGGGCCGGTCAAGGTCGCCGGAACCGGGCCGGCGGGAATTCTTCTGCGAAGCCATGCCCCTCCACTCTACGATGAAATGTCGCACTCCCTGCCGAGGCAGCAGGCCGCAACGCGGCCGGGACGCGGATTTTTTCGTGCTTTTCCCGGCGGCGCGGCCTGCCTGGCTGGCTACACTCGCGCGATGCAGAGCCCGCCTCCGGCCCGGTCGCCGCAATCATTGAGCGGCCTGCTGCCCTTCCTGCGGCCCTACCGCGGAAGGCTGGCGCTGGCCATGCTGTTCCTGCTGCTGGCCGCAGGCGCCACCCTGGTGTTCCCGGTGGCGCTGAGACAGCTCATCGACGGCGGCCTGGACGCGCCCGCCGGCGAGCGCCTGGCTTCCCTGCGCGAGCACTTCCTGCTGCTGTTCGCCGTGGCGGTGGCGCTGGGACTGTTCTCGGCGGGCCGCTTCTACATGGTCAGCACCCTGGGCGAGCGCGTCACGGCCGACCTGCGCAAGGCGGTCTATGCGCATGTGCTGCGGCAGAGCCCGGAGTTCTTCGAGCACACGCAGACCGGCGAAGTGCTCTCCCGCCTCACCACCGACACCACCCTGGTGCAGACGGTGGTCGGCTCCTCCTTCTCCCTGGGCCTGCGCAACCTGGTGATGGGTGTGGGGGCGCTGGCCATGCTGGTGGTGACCCACCCCTACGTGATGGGGTTGGTGCTGGGCGTGGTGGTGCTGGTCGTGCTGCCGGCCATGGCCTTCGGCCGGCGGGTGCGGCGGCTCTCGCGCGCCAGCCAGGACCGGGTGGCCGATTCCAGCGCCATCGCCGCCGAAGTGCTGAACGCCGTGCCCGTGGTGCAAAGCTACGTCGCCGAACAGCGCGAAGCGCTGCGCTTCGCCGAGGCGACCGAGAACGCCTACCGCACCGGCGTGCGGCGCACGCGGGCGCGCGCCATCCTGGTGGCCTTCATCATCATCGCCAACGCGGGCCTCATGCTGTGGGGCCTGTACCAGGGCGCCGAGGGCGTGGTGCGCGGCAGCATCACCGCCGGCCAGCTCGGACAGGCCGCCTTCTACGTGGTGATCTTCGCCGGCGCGGTGGCCGTGCTGGGCGAGGTCTACGGCGACCTGCTGCGCGCCGCCGGCGCCACCGAGCGCCTGATGGAACTGCTGGCGAGCCGCTCGCCGGTGGCCTCGCCGCCGCAGGCGAGCGTCGCGCCGCCGGCGGGCGCCGGCAGCCGCGTCGCCTTCGAGGACGTGGTCTTCCACTATCCTTCGCGGCCGGCCATGCCGGCCTTGCGCGACTTCACCCTGCAGGTGCAGGCGGGCGAGACCGTGGCCTTGGTGGGACCCAGCGGCGCCGGCAAGACCACCGTGTTCCAGCTGCTGCTGCGCTTCTACGATCCGCAGCAGGGGCGCATCCTGGTCGACGGGGTGCCGGTGCGCGAGCTGCTGCTGCAGGACCTGCGCGCGCGCATCGCGCTGGTGCCGCAGGAGCCGGTGATCTTCTCGACCTCGGCGCTGGAGAACATCCGCTACGGCCGCCCGCAGGCGACGCGGGAGGAAGTGGAGGCGGCTGCGCGCGGGGCCTTCGCGCACGACTTCATCGAGGCCCTGCCGCAAGGCTACGACACCTTCCTGGGCGAGCGCGGCGTGCGCCTGTCCGGCGGCCAACGCCAGCGCATCGCCATCGCGCGGGCGATGCTGAAGAACCCGCCGCTGCTGTTGCTGGACGAAGCCACCAGCGCCCTGGACGCCGAGAGCGAGCGCATGGTGCAGGCCGCCCTGGAGTCGGCCATGCAGGGCCGCACCACCCTGGTCATCGCCCATCGCCTGGCCACCGTCCAACGCGCCGACCGCATCGTCGTCCTCGACCACGGCCGCATCGTCGAATCCGGCACCCACGAAACGCTGATGGCGTCAGGCGGCGTCTACGCGCGGCTGGCGGGCCTGCAGTTCATGGTGTGAAGCCGGGGGGCGAGGACGAGGACGGGAGGGGGACAAGGACGCAAAAGTCGCAAAGGCTACGCAAAAGTCGCAAAAGAACAGCCAAGGAAATTTTTTCCTTTCCCTGGAATCTCTTTCGCGACTTTTGCGTAGCTTTTGCGACTTTTGCGTCCGGCTGTCCGGCTGTCCGGCCGTCCGGCGAATCCGGGCGCTACTACTGCAGCGGCCCCTTGAGCCCCTTGGGCAGGGGCAGCGGCAGCACGGAGATGCCTTCTTCCAGCAGGGCCGCGGTTTCTTCCTGCGAGGCCTGGCCGCGGATGCCGCGTTCCTCGGATTCGCCGTAGTGGATCTTGCGGGCTTCTTCCGCGAACTTCTCGCCGACGTCTTCGGTGTTGGCCATCACGTGGCGCACCATCTGCATCCAGGCGGCCTGCAGGCGGGCGTCCGGGGCGGTCACCACCTCCTGCTTGCCCGGCTTGGGCTGCTGCGGCTCGGCCGCACCCAGGTTCAGGCGCGGCGCGCTGGGCATCTTGGCCACCTGCACGTCACCGCACAGCGGGCATTCCACCAGGGCGCGACCGAGCTGGTCCTGGAAGTCGTCCTCGGACGCGAACCAGCCCTCGAAGCCGTGGCCATGGCTGCACTGGAGATTCAAGACCTTCATGGCTGGTCAGTTGGCGTCGTCCAGTCGAGTTTCCAAGTCCCCGCCTGCACATTCTGGATCCAGAGGGCAGCGGCCAGGGTCTTGGAGTCGCTCACCTGGCCGTCGCGGCACCAGCCGAGGAATTCCTCCGGCGTGGCGGTGAACACCTCCAGGAATTCGCCCTGGTCCAGCTTCGCCTGCGTCATGCGCAGGCCGCGCGCGAACCAGATCTCGATGGTCTCGTCGGAATAGGCCACCGTGGGGTGCATGGTGAAGGCATGGGCCCACTCCCGGGCGACGTAGCCGGTCTCTTCCAGCAGTTCGCGCTGGCCGCAGCGCAAGGCGCCCTCGCCCGCGTCGAGCTTGCCGGCAGGGATCTCGATCATCACGCGGCCGGTGGGATGGCGGTACTGGCGTTCCAGCACGATGCGGCCGTCGTCCAGCAGGGGCACCACGGCCACGGCGCCGGGGTGCAGCACATACTCGCGCGTGGCCTCGCCGCCATCGGGCAGGCGGACCGTGTCGCGCACCACGTGCAGGAAGCGCCCCTTGAGCAGTTCCTCCTGCGCGATGCGCGTCTCCACCAGATGCTTGTCGTCGGCCATCGCGGTCATCCCTTGCGTTGCTTGCCCAGGAAGCGCCACACGAAGCCGGGAAAGGCGAACACCAGGAACAGCGACCCGGTGACCGCGTAGAACTCCCAGCCCTGCGGGGCGATCTGTCCCGCCCGATGCTCCAGTGCCAGGCCGATGCCGCCGACCACGAAGTACAGCAGCACCAGCTCCGCCAGCCGCACGGCGAGGTTCTTGCCGCGCGCCATGGGCACCAGGCCCAGCACGCGCTCGGTGAGGAACGGCAGGTTGGCGGCGCAGAAGGCCAGCACGATGACCAGCCAGATGGCGCCGGTCTGGCTCACGTTCCCAGCGTCTTGATGATGGCCTGCGCGCACAGCGACAGCAGGCCGCCGGGCAGGATGCCCAGGAGCAGCACCAGCGCGCCGTTGATCGTGAGCACCACGCGCACGTCCAGCGGCGCGGCCACCGTGGTGGCGGTGATGGGCTTGTCGAAGTACATCACCTTCACCACCCGCAGGTAGTAGAAGGCGGCGACCAGCGACATCAGCACGGCGAACACGGCCAGCCCGATGTGGAAGGCCTGCCCCGAGGCGACCAGCGCCTGCAGCACGGTGAGCTTGGCGAAGAAGCCGACCATGGGCGGCACGCCCGCCAGCGAGAACAGGCAGATGGCCATCACGCCCGCATACAGCGGGCTGCGCTGGTTGAGGCCGGCGAGGTCGGAGATCTCCTCGCTCTCGAAACCCTCGCGCGCCAGCAGCAGGATGATGCCGAAGCTCGCCAGCGTGGTCAGCACGTAGGTCACGATGTAGAACATCGCCGAGCTGTAGGCATTGGCTGCGCCGACGGTGCTGCCGTTGATGACGCCGGGCACCAGGCCCAGGATCACGAAGCCCATCTGGCCGATGGTCGAATAGGCCAGCATGCGCTTGAGGTTGGTCTGGGCGATCGCCGCGAGGTTGCCGATGAACAGCGAACACACGGCCAGCACCACCAGCATCTGCTGCCAGTCGATGGCCAGCGGCATCAGACCCTCCACCAGCAGGCGGATGCAGATGGCGAAGGCGGCGAGTTCCGGGGCAGAACCGATCATCAGCGTGACGGCCGTGGGCGCGCCCTGGTAGACGTCGGGCAGCCACATGTGGAAGGGCGCGGCGCCCAGCTTGAAGGCCAGGCCGGCGACGATGAACACCAGGCCGAACACCAGCACCTGGTGCTTCACCTGGCCGCTGCCGACCACCTGGAACACCGTGCCGATGTCCAGCGAACCGGTGGCGCCGTAGATCATCGACAGGCCGTACAGCAGGAAGCCCGAGGACATCGCGCCCAGCACGAAGTACTTCATGGCCGCCTCGGTGGCGATCGTGTGGTCGCGGCGCAGCGCCACCAGCGCGTAGCTGGACAGCGTCAGCAGCTCCAGGCCCAGGTAGATCACCAGCAGGTTGCTGCCCGAGATCATGACGAAGATGCCCAGCAGCGCGAACAGCGCCAGCGTGAACAGCTCGCCGCCGCGCATCATGTCGCGGTCGGCGGCATAGGGGCGGCCATAGACCAGGCAGACCATCATGGCCAGCGCGGCGAAGCACTTCAGCCAGTTGCCCATGGGGTCGCTCACCACCATGCGGCCGAAACCGTACTCGGTGCCGCCCTGCAGGGCCATGTCGGCGGTCATCCACGCGACGGCGGCCAGGGTCAGCATGGTCAGCACATAGGTGACCTGGCGCAGCCGCGAGGTCACGCCCAGGTCCACCAGCGCGATCACGCAGGCGGCCACCAGCAGGAGGATCTCCGGCGCGGCGACGAAGAGGCTCGTGGAATCGATCATGGTCAGAGCTTGGACGCGGCGACGTGCTTGAGGAAGTCGGCCACGGAGACGTTCATCACGTCGGTGAAGGGTTTCGGATAGATGCCCATGTAGAGCACCGCCACGGCCAGCACGGCGAGCATCAGGAACTCACGGGCGTTGATGTCCACCAGCGCCTTGACGTTGTCGTTGCCGACCGGGCCGAAGTAGACGCGCTTGACCATCCACAGCGTGTAGGCGGCGCCGAAGATCAGCGCGGTGGCGGCCAGCAGTCCGATGACGAAGTTGTACTTGACCGCGCCCAGGATCACCATCCACTCGCCGACGAAACCGGCGGTGGCAGGCAGGCCGCAGTTGGCCATGGCGAACAGCACCACGAAGGCAGTGAAGGTGGGCATGGTGTTCACCACCCCGCCGTAGTCCGCGATCATGCGCGAGTGCATGCGGTCGTACAGCACGCCGATGCACAGGAACATGGCGGCCGAGACGAAACCGTGGGCGATCATCTGCACGATGCCGCCGGACACGCCGAGGTCGTTGAAGATGAAGAAGCCGAGCGTGACGAAACCCATGTGGGCCACCGACGAATAGGCGACCAGCTTCTTCATGTCCTGCTGCACCATCGCAACCAGGCCCACGTAGATCACCGCCACCAGCGACAGCGCGATCATCAGCCAGGCCCACTCGCGCGCGGCATCGGGCGCGATCGGCATGGAAAAGCGCAGGAAGCCGTAGGCACCCAGCTTCAACATGATCGCCGCCAGAACCGCGGAACCACCCGTGGGCGCCTCCACGTGCACGTCCGGCAGCCAGGTGTGCACCGGCCACATCGGCACCTTCACCGCGAACGCCGCGAAGAAGCCGAAGAACAGCATGGTCTGCGCCAGCTGCGGCAAGGGCAGCTGGTGCCAGGTGAGGATGTCGAAGCTGCCGCCCGACTTGGTATAGAGGTAGACCAGCGCCACCAGCATCAGCAGCGAGCCGAGCAGCGTGTACAGGAAGAACTTGAACGCGGCGTAGATCCGGTTGGGCCCGCCCCAGATGCCGATGATCAGGTACATCGGGATCAGCGTGGCCTCGAAGAACACGTAGAACAGCACCGCGTCGAGCGAGGCGAACACGCCGATCATCAGCCCCGAGAGGATCAGGAAGGCGCCGTAGTACTGGTTGACGCGCTCGGTGATGACCTCCCAGCCGGCGATCACGACGATCACCGTGATGAAGGCCGTGAGCAGCACGAACCAGAACGAGATGCCATCGACGCCCAGGTGGTAGAACACGTTGAAGCGTTCGATCCAGGGCGCCTTCTCGACGAACTGCATCGCCGAAGTGGCGGTGTCGAAGCCGGCGTAGAGCGGCAGCGTGACCAGGAAGCTGACCAGCGCGCCGATCAGCGCGATCCAGCGCACGGCGCGCGCCTGGTCGTCGCGGCCCAGAGCCAGCAGGATGGCGCCGAACACGATCGGCGTCCAGATGGCCAGACTGAGGAGTCCCATCTTCATTGTTGTTGTTCCTCTACTTGCCCAGCCAGTCCTGGATCATGGGCCAGCTGACGAAGTACGTCATGAGCACGATCACGCCCACCAGCATGGCGAAGGCGTAGTGGTAGATGTAGCCGGATTGCAGCCAGCGGATGACGCCGGCGAAGCGGCCGACGGCCTTGGCCGAGCCGTTGACGAAGACGCGCTCGATCACGCCCTGGTCGCCGCCCTTCCACAGGCCCACGCCGATCATGCGCGCCGCGCGGGCGATCACGTTCTCGTTGAACCAGTCGATGTAGTACTTGTTCTCCATCAGCGTGTACAGCGGACCGCAGCGCTGCTTGATGGCCGCGGGCAGCGCGGGGTTGACCAGGTACATGTACCAGGCGAGCGCGACGCCGGCCACGGCCAGGTACAGCACGGGGGTGCTGAAGGCGTGGAGCGCCATGGCCACCGGGCCGTGGAAAATCTTGGCGAACTCCGCCATCGCTGGGTGGCGGGCGGCGTCGACGAAGATCGCGTCCTTGAAGAAGTCGCCGAACACCATCGGCTGGATCAGCAGGAAGCCGATCACGACCGAGGGGAAGGCCAGCAGCAGCAGCGGCACCGTCACCACCCAGGGCGACTCGTGCGGCTTGTCATCGTGACCGTGCCCGTGACCGTGGCCGTCCTTGTGCGCCGCGTGGTCCTGCACGTCCGGCTCCTCGTCGGAGAAGTGGTGGGCATGGGCCTCGGGATTCTGGTCGAAGCGTTCCTTGCCGTGGAAGACCAGGAAGTACATGCGGAACGAGTAGAAGGCCGTGACGAACACACCCACCAGCACCGCGAAATACGCGAAGCCCGAACCGGGCAGGTTGCTGAAGTGCACCGCCTCGATGATCGAGTCCTTGGAGTAGAAGCCCGAGAACAGCGGGGTGCCGATCAGCGCCAGCGAGCCCAGCAGCGAGGTGATCCAGGTGATGGGCATGTACTTGCGCAGGCCGCCCATCCAGCGGATGTCCTGGTTGTGGTGGACGCCGATGATCACGGAGCCGGCCGCCAGGAACAGCAGCGCCTTGAAGAAGGCGTGCGTCATCAGGTGGAACACGGCCACCGAGTACGCCGACACGCCCAGCGCCACGGTCATGTAGCCCAGCTGGGACAGCGTGGAGTACGCCACCACGCGCTTGATGTCGTTCTGGATGATGCCCAGGAAGCCCATGAACAGCGCGGTGATGGCGCCGACCACCAGCACGAAGGACAGCGCGGTGTCGGACAGCTCGAACAGCGGCGACATGCGCGCCACCATGAAGATGCCGGCCGTCACCATGGTGGCGGCGTGGATCAGCGCGGAGATGGGCGTCGGGCCTTCCATGGAGTCGGGCAGCCACACGTGCAGCGGCACCTGCGCGCTCTTGCCCATGGCGCCGATGAACAGGCAGATGCAGATCACGGTGATCAGCATCCAGTCGGTGCCGTAGCCGAAGGGCAGCTGGCCGAGCTCGCCGGCCTTGGCGAACACCTCGTTGTAGCTCAGCGAACCGGTGTAGGCGGCCAGCAGGCCGATGCCCAGGATGAAGCCGAAGTCGCCGACCCGGTTGACCAGGAAGGCCTTCATGTTGGCGAAGATGGCCGTCGGCTTGGTGTACCAGAAGCCGATCAGCAGGTACGACACCAGGCCCACCGCTTCCCAGCCGAAGAACAGCTGGAGCATGTTGTTGCTCATGACCAGCATGAGCATGGAGAACGTGAACAGCGAGATGTAGCCGAAGAAGCGGTTGTAGCCCGGGTCTTCCTCCATGTAGCCGATGGTGTAGATGTGCACCATCAGCGACACGAAGGTCACCACGCACATCATCATGGCGGTCAGGCCGTCGACCAGGAAGCCGATCTCCATCTTGAGGCCGCCGACCACCATCCATTCGTAGAGGGTGGCGTTGAAGCGGGCGCCGTCGAGCGCGACGCTCTTGAGCGTCATCGCCGACAGGATGAAGGCGACCAGCACGCCGAGGATGGTGGCGGTGTGGGCCATCCGGCGGCCGATCACGTTGCCGCCCAGCGTGGTGCCGAAGACGCCGGCCACCGCCGCGCCCACCAGGGGCGCGAGCGGCACGGCGAGCAGGGTCGCTGCGTTGAGGGTTGTAGCCATCGTTTCTATTCCGCGGGGCTTTCTAGCCCTTGAGCGCGTTCAGTTCTTCGACGCTGATGTTTTCCTTGTTGCGGAACAGCAGCACCAGGATCGCGAGGCCGATCGCCGCTTCGGCGGCGGCGACCGTGAGGATGAAGAACACGAACACCTGGCCGTGCATGTCGCCCAGGTAGTAGGAGAACGCCACGAAGTTCATGTTGACCGCCAGCAGCATCAGTTCGATGGCCATCAGCAGCACGATGAGGTTGCGGCGGTTGAGGAAGATGCCGATCACCGACAGCGCGAACAGGATCGCGCCCAGGGTGAGGAAGTGGCCGAGCGTGAGCGTCATGCCTTGGTCTCCGTGGGGGCGGCGGCCTCGGGCGCCTGCGGCTGGGGCGGGCGCACCGCCGGCAGCTTGACCACCTGGAGGCGGTCGCGCGCCTTCACCCGCACCTGGATGGCCGGGTCGATGTGCTTGCTGTCCTTGCGGGTGCGCAGCGTCAGGGCGATGGCGGCGATGATGGCCACCAGCAGGATGACGGCGGCGATCTCCAGCGGGTACAGGTACTCGGAGTACAGCAGCTTGCCGAGCTCCTTGGTGTTGGAGTACTGCTCGCCGGCCGCGGCCGCCGCGGCGACACCAGGCAGGGCCCGCGCCTCCTCGGTCGGACGGAAGCCGCCCAACAGCACCGCGGCCATCTCCAGCGCGATCAGCGCGCCGATGGTCGCGGCCAGCGGAAAGTGCTTCCAGAACCCCTGGCGCAGGGCGTCGGTGTTGATGTCCAGCATCATCACGACGAACAGGAACAGCACCATGACCGCGCCGACGTAGACGAGCACGAGCGTGATGGCCAGGAACTCGGCCTTCAGCAGCATCCAGATGCCGGCGGCCTGGAAGAAGGTGAGCACCAGGTACAAGGCGGCGTACACCGGGTTGCGCGCGGTGATGACCCGGAAGGCCGCGAACAGCAGCACCGCCGAGAACAGGTAGAAGAGAGCGGTCCTAACGTCCATGGGCGTGGCGCGTCGAGCGTTGGGGGTTGGGCGTGGAATTCATGGGGGGTTCGCTGAACGTGAGCGCTCGACGCTCAACGGTACTTGGCATCGGCGGCGCGCCGCGCGGCAATCTCGGACTCGTAGCGGTCGCCCACGGCCAGCAGCATGTCCTTGGTGAAGTAGAGGTCGCCGCGCTTCTCGCCGTGGTACTCCAGGACGTGGGTCTCGACGATGGAGTCGACCGGGCAGCTCTCCTCGCAGAAGCCGCAGAAGATGCACTTGGTCAGGTCGACGTCGTAGCGCGTGGTGCGGCGGGTACCGTCGGCGCGCTGCTCGCTCTCGATGGTGATGGCCATCGCGGGGCAGACCGCCTCGCACAGCTTGCAGGCGATGCAGCGCTCCTCGCCGTTGTCGTAGCGGCGCAGCGCGTGCAGGCCGCGGAAGCGCGGGCTCAGCGGCGTCTTCTCTTCCGGGAACTGCACGGTGATCTTGCGGGCGAAGAAGTACTTGCCCGTGATGCGCAGGCCCTTGAACAGCTCCAGCAGCATGAAGCTGCGGAGGAAGTCCCCGAGGTTGAAGCCGGGGCGGGACAGGGTGTCGGTGGCCATGGATCAGTCCTTGCGCCCGCCCGCCGCACGGAGGCACGGCGCCACCCCGGGGGCTGGCGCGTGCACGCAGTGACGAGACTGGGGGCTCATAGGGGTTACTTGAAGATGTTGTACGGGGTCTGCATCCACAGCCCGATGACCACGAGCCACACGAGCGTGACCGGAATGAAGATCTTCCAGCCCAGGCGCATGATCTGGTCGTAGCGGTAGCGCGGGAACGTGGAGCGGATCCACAGGAACATCGTGACCATGAAGAAGGTCTTGATGCCCAGCCAGATCCATCCCGGGATCCAGTTCAGCAGGGGCGCGTCGATCGGCGGCAGCCAGCCGCCCAGGAACAGCACCACGGCCAGGATGGACACCAGCCACATGTTGGCGTACTCCGCCAGGAAGAACATGGCGAAGGACATGCCCGAGTACTCGATCATGTGGCCCGCCACGATCTCGGACTCGCCCTCCACCACGTCGAAGGGGTGGCGGTTGGTCTCGGCCAGGCCGGAGATGAAGTAGACGACGAAGATCGGCAGCAGGGGCAGCCAGTTCCAGGACAGGATGTTCAGGCCCATGCTGGCGAAGTAGCCGCGGTCCTGCTGCAGCACGATCTCGGTCATGTTCAGCGTGCCGGACACCATCAGCACCACCACCAGGCAGAAGCCCATGGCGATCTCGTAGCTGACCATCTGCGCCGAGGCGCGCAGCGCGCCCAGGAAGGCGTACTTCGAGTTCGAGGCCCAGCCCGCGATGATGACGCCATAGACCTCCAGCGAGGTCATGGCCAGCAGGAACAGCAGGCCGGCGTTGATGTTGGCCAGCGCCACGTCGGGACCGAAGGGAATCACCACCCAGGCGGCCAGCGCGGGCATGATGGTCATGATCGGGCCCAGCAGGAACAGGCCCTTGTTGGCCACCGTCGGGAGGATGATCTCCTTGGTCAGCAGCTTGACCGCGTCGGCAATGGGCGTCAGCAGGCCGAAGGGACCCACGCGGTTGGGGCCGGGGCGGATCTGCGTGAAGCCGATCGCCTTGCGCTCCCACAGCGTGAGGTAGGCCACGGCGCCCATCAGCGGAACCACCACGCAGATGATCTTGATCAGCGTCCAGATCACCGGCCAGCCGGCGCCGGTCCACCACGGCGCGGCGATGAGGCCGTTGCCGAAGCCGTAGATCGTGTCGATCATGCCGTCACCTCCTGCGCCGATGCGAGCGCCGCGCGGGCATCGGCGGTGAGCTGCAGCGAGGGCGCGCGGCGCACGATGCCATCGAGCTGGTAGATGGAGGCCGTGGCCGGACGCACGTGGGCGTCGCTGGCGCGCACCGGCGCGGCCGTGCGGTTGCTCAGGCGATCGCCCTGCACCAGCGCATGCTGCGCGTCGTCGGCGCCGCGGGCGGCGACCAGCACCTCCTGCGCGGATTCGTAGTCGAAGCCCTGCAGGCCCAGCAGGTTGCCCAGCACCCGCAGCACCTTCCAGGCCGGACGGGCCTCGCCCAGGGGCTTGACCACCGCATGGAAGCTTTGCACCCGGCCTTCGGCGTTGACGAAGGTGCCGGGCGTCTCGGTGAAGGGCGCGATCGGCAGCAGCACGTCGCTGAAGGCCATGTTGGCCTTGAACGGGCTGAGCGTGACGACCATCTCGGCCGCCTCCAGGCCGGCGACGGCACGCGCTCCGGCGGCGGAATCGAACTCGGGTTCGTTGTTCAAGAGGACCACGGCCTTGAGGCCGCCGGCCAGCATCTGGGCCGCGTTCAGCCCGCCCTCGCCCGGCAGCGCGCCCACCAGCTGCGCGCCCACGGTGTTGGCGGCCTCGGTGAGGTAACCCACGCTGGCGCCGGTCTGCTCGCCGATCCACTGCGCCAGCGCCAGCAGCGACGAGGCGTTGGGATGGTGGGCCGCGGCGTTGCCCAGGAAGATCGCCTTGCGCTCGCCGGACAGCAGCGATGCAGCCATCGCCTTGGCGCCTTCGGTGGCGTTGCCCTGCAGCGGCGGCGTGGCGCCCTTGGCGTCACCGATGGCGGTGGCGACGTCGGCCAGGGCCTGCAGCCACTGGCCCGCGGGAACCACGGTCTGCCCGGCCAGGGTCATGGCCCAGTCGTCGGCGCGGTCGTGGATCACCGAGACCCGCGCGCCGTTGCGCACCGCGGCGCGCACGCGCAGGGCGAACAGCGGATGGTCCTTGCGCAGGTTGGAGCCGATCACCAGTGCGCGCTCGAGCGTCGACAACGAGGCGATGCTGGTACCCAGCCAGCGCACGCCCTCGCCCGCGGTGAACTCCGCATGGCGCAGGCGATGGTCGATGTTCTCGCTGCCCAGGCCGCGCACCAGCTTGCCGGCCAGGAACAGCTCCTCCACCGTGCTGTGGGGGCTGACCAGCGCACCGATGCTGCTGGCGCCATGGTCGCGCGAGATCTGCTTGAGGCCATTGGCCACGTATTCGAGCGCGGTCTGCCAGTCGACGGTCTTCCACTCGCCGCCCTGCTTCAGCATGGGCGCGGTCAGGCGCTCGGCCGTGTTGAGCGCTTCGTACGAGAAGCGGTCGCGGTCGGCCAGCCAGCATTCGTTGACGTCGTTGTTCTCCAGCGGGAGGACGCGCATCACCTTGTTGTTCTTCACCTGCACCAGCAGGTTGGCGCCGGTGGAGTCGTGGGGGCTGACGCTCTTGCGGCGCGACAGCTCCCAGTTGCGGGCGCTGTAGCGGAACGGCTTGGACGTCAGCGCGCCGACCGGGCACAGGTCGATCATGTTGCCCGACACCTCGGAGTCGACCGTGTCGCCCAGCACCGTGGTGATCTCGCTGTGCTCGCCGCGGTGGATCATGCCCAGCTCCATCACGCCGGCGATCTCCTGGCCGAAGCGCACGCAGCGGGTGCAATGGATGCAGCGGCTCATCTCCTCCATGGAGATCAGCGGGCCGACGTCCTTGTGCAGCACCACGCGCTTTTCTTCCTCGTAGCGCGAGGCGGAACCGCCGTAGCCGACGGCCAGGTCCTGCAGCTGGCATTCGCCGCCCTGGTCGCAGATGGGGCAGTCCAGCGGATGGTTGATCAGCAGGAACTCCATCACCGACTGCTGCGCCTTGACCGCCTTCTCGCTCTTGGTGCGGACGATCATGCCGTTGGTGACGGGCGTGGCGCAGGCCGGCATCGGCTTGGGCGCCTTCTCCACGTCCACCAGGCACATGCGGCAGTTGGCGGCGATGGAGAGCTTCTTGTGGTAGCAGAAGTGCGGAATGTAGGTGCCGGCGGCCTCGGCCGCATGCATCACCATGCTGCCTTCGGGCACCGAGACCTTCTGTCCGTCGAGCTCGATTTCGATCATGTTGGTTGTCAGCCTCGTGCGCCTGCCGGCACCGGGACCTGGCCTTCGGAGGTGGGCAGGTCGGAGCGCGCGATCTTCGCCTCGAACTCGTGGCGGAAGTGCTTGATCATGGCGCGCACCGGCATGGCCGCCGCGTCGCCGAGCGCGCAGATGGTGCGGCCCTGGATGTTGTCGGCCACAGAGTTCAGCAGGTCGATGTCCGACGGCTTGCCGAAGCCGTTCTGGATGCGGTCGACCACGCGCCACAGCCAGCCCGTGCCTTCGCGGCAAGGCGTGCACTGGCCGCAGGACTCGTGCATGTAGAAGTAGGACAGGCGCAGCAGGCTCTCGACCATGTCGCGCGTCTCGTCCATGACGATGACCGCGCCCGAGCCCAGCATGGAGCCGGCCTTGGCGATGGAGTCGTAGTCCATCGTGCAGTTCATCATGATGTCGGCCGGCAGCACCGGGGCCGAGGAGCCGCCGGGGATGACGGCCTTCAGCTTGCGGCCGCCGCGCACGCCGCCGCACAGCTCCAGCAGCTTGCTGAAAGGCGTGCCCAGCGGGATCTCGTAGTTGCCGGGCAGTTCGACGTCGCCGGAGACCGAGAAGATCTTGGTGCCGCCGTTGTTCGGCTTGCCGCACTCGAGGTAGGCCTGGCCGCCGTTGCGGATGATCCAGGGCACCGCCGCGAAGGTCTCGGTGTTGTTGATGGTGGTCGGCTTGCCGTACAGGCCGAAGCTGGCCGGGAACGGCGGCTTGAAGCGCGGCTGCCCCTTCTTGCCTTCGAGCGATTCGAGCAGCGCGGTTTCTTCCCCGCAGATGTAGGCGCCGAAGCCGTGGAAGGCATGCAGCTGGAAGCTGAAGCTGCTGCCCAGGATCCTGTCGCCCAGGTAGCCGGCGGCGCGGGCCTCCTCCAGCGCTTCCTCGAAGCGCTCGTACACCTGGAAGATCTCGCCGTGGATGTAGTTGTACCCCAGCGAGATGCCCATCGCGTAGGCCGCGATGATCATCCCCTCGATGACGATGTGGGGGTTGTACATCAGGATGTCGCGGTCCTTGCACGTCCCCGGCTCGCCCTCGTCCGAGTTGCACACCAGGTGCTTCTGGCCGGGGAACTGGCGGGGCATGAAGCTCCACTTCAGGCCCGTGGGGAAGCCGGCGCCGCCGCGGCCGCGCAGCGCGCTTTCCTTGACCGTGGCGATCACCTGGTCCTGCGTCAAGCCGTCGGCGATGATCTTCTTCAGCGCCTTGTAGCCGTCGCGCGCCTCGTAGTCCTTCAGGCGCCAGTTGGTGCCGTCCAGGCCCGCGTAGATCTGCGGGTTGATGTGGCGGTCGTGGAAGCAGGTCTGGACGCCGGTCGCCTGGAACTGCTGCAGCACTTGCTGGGCGTTCATCCCTGGGCTCCCTTCAGGCCGTCGACCAGCTGGTCCAGCTTGTCGTTGCTCATGAAGCTGCACATGGTGCGGTCGTTCACCAGCATCACCGGCGAATCGGCGCAGGCGCCCAGGCATTCGCTCTGCTGCAGGGTGAACAGGCCGTCGGGCGTGGTCTCGCCCATGGCGATGCCCAGCTTCTTCTCCAGGTGCTGCAGCGCCTTCTGGCCATCGCGCAGCTGGCACGGCAGGTTGGTGCAGACGTTCAGCTTGTACTTGCCCACCGGCTTCTGGTTGTACATGTTGTAGAACGTCGTCACTTCGTGCACCGCGATCGGCGGCATGCCGAGGTACTCGGCGATCGCCTCCTCGCTCTCGCGGCTGACCCAGCCCTGCTCCTGCTGCACGATCGCCAGGCACGCCATCACGGCCGACTGCTTCTGGTCGGGCGGGTACTTCGCCACTTCGCGCGCGAAACGCGCGCGCGTCGCTTCGGAAATTGTGGTGTCAGCCAATTCGGTTCTCCGTGGCCATCTTCATCTGTCGATTTCTCCGAACACGATGTCCATCGTGCCGATGATCGCCACCGCGTCGGCGATCATGTGGCCACGCGACATCTCGTCCATGGCGGCCAGGTGCGCGAAGCCCGGGGCGCGGATCTTCAGGCGGTACGGCTTGTTGGCGCCGTCGCTCACGATGTAGATGCCGAACTCGCCCTTGGGGTGCTCGACGGCCGCATAGGCCTCGCCCTCGGGCACGCGCATGCCTTCCGAGAAGAGCTTGAAGTGGTGGATCAGCTCCTCCATGTTGGACTTCATGCTCTCGCGGTCGGGCGGCGCCACCTTGTGGTTGTCGGTGATCACCGGGCCGGGGTTGGCGCGCAGCCAGGCCACGCACTGCTGGATGATGCGGTTGGACTCGCGCAGCTCCTGCACGCGCACCAGGTAGCGGTCGTAGGAGTCGCCCGTGCGGCCGATCGGGATGTCGAAGTCGAGCCGGTCGTAGACCTCGTAGGGCTGCGTCTTGCGCAGGTCCCACAGCACGCCGGAGCCGCGCAGCATGGGGCCGGTGAAGCCCATGTTCAGCGCGCGCTCGGGCGTCACCACGCCGATGCCGACGGTGCGCTGCTTCCAGATGCGGTTGTCGGTCAGCAGCGTCTCGTACTCGTCGACGTAGCCGGGGAAGCGCTTGGTGAAGGCCTCGATGAAGTCCAGCAGCGAACCCTGCCGGTCCTCGTTCATGCGGTCGATCTCGCGCTGGTTGCGCACCTTGCTCGCGGTGTAGCGCGGCATGCTGTCCGGCAGGTCGCGGTAGACGCCGCCCGGGCGGAAGTACGCTGCGTGCATGCGCGCGCCGGACACCGCCTCGTACATGTCGAACAGGTCTTCCCGCTCGCGGAAGCAGTAGATCAGCATGTTCATCGCGCCGCAGTCGAGGCCGTGCGCGCCGAGCCACAGCAGGTGGTTCAGCAGCCGGGTGATCTCGGCGAACATGACGCGGATGTACTGCGCGCGCTCCGGCACTTCGATGCCCAGGAGCTTCTCGATGGCCAGGCAGTAGGCGTGCTCGTTGGACATCATCGAGACGTAGTCCAGCCGGTCCATGTAGGGCAGCGACTGGATGTAGGTCTTGGTCTCGGCGAGCTTCTCGGTGGCGCGGTGCAGCAAGCCGATGTGCGGGTCGGCCCGCTGGATCACCTCGCCGTCGAGCTCCAGCACCAGCCGCAGCACGCCGTGCGCCGCCGGGTGCTGCGGGCCGAAGTTGAGCGTGTAGTTCTTGATTTCAGCCATGTCTTAAGCCGGGAACGCCGAACGCAAACTGCCGGACGCAAAAGTCGCAAAGGTTTCGCAAAGGTCGCAAAGGGACTTCCAAGCTTTCACTGGCTGTTCTTTCGCGACTTTTGCGTAGCTTTCGCGACTTTTGCGTCCGGTATCCGTACCCGCCTTCACTGCAGCCCCCCGTACTTCTCCTCGCGGATGATGCGCGGCGTGATCTCGCGCGGCTCGATGGTGACGGGCTGGTAGATGACGCGCTTGCGCTCGGGGTCGTAGCGCATCTCGACGTGGCCCGAGACCGGGAAGTCCTTGCGGAAGGGATGGCCGATGAAGCCGTAGTCGGTGAGGATGCGCCGCAGGTCGGTGTGGCCCTCGAAGACGATGCCGAACAGGTCGAAGGCCTCGCGTTCGAACCAGTTGGCCGCGCCCCAGATGCCATTGACCGAATCGACCACCGGCAGGTCGTCGTCGGGCGCGAACACGCGCACGCGCACGCGCTGGTTCAGGCTCACCGACAGCAGGTGGATGACCACCGCGTAGCGCGGGCCATCCCACTCGCCGGCCTTGTACTCGGAGTAGTCCACGCCGCACAGGTCGATCAGCTGCTCGAACCGGCAACCGGGCGCGTCCTGCAGGATGCGGCAGGCGTCCAGGTAGTCCTGCGCGCGGACGGTGACCGTGACCTCGCCGAGCTTCAGGTCGACGCGGCGGGCCTTGTCGCCCAGGGCGGCGGCCACGGTGTCGCGCAGCGCCTCGGGCGCGACAGCGACGGAGGAGGGAGTCGTCGTCATGGTCGTCAGGCCCGCGCGATGGTTTGCGTGCGGCGGATCTTCTGCTGCAGCTGGATGATGCCGTACAGCAGCGCCTCGGCCGTCGGGGGGCAGCCGGGCACGTAGACGTCCACCGGAACGATGCGGTCGCAGCCGCGCACCACCGAGTAGCTGTAGTGGTAGTAGCCGCCCCCGTTGGCGCAGGTGCCCATGGAGAGCACCCAGCGCGGCTCGG
>JAEZKX010000093.1 GCA_023436025.1 Pseudomonadota bacterium
CCTCGGGAATGGCGCGCTGCAGGTCGGCCACCAGCTGGCAGGCGTCGTCGCGCACCGCGCCCGCCAGAGCGCGCAGCGGGGCCCGCGGCACCGCATCGGCCGGCGCTGGACCGCCTTCCATCTTCACCAGCAGGAAACCGGCGGCACCCGCGGGCGGCGGTGCGCCGGCCTGCCGCGGGATGGCGTAGACCTGGCGCGGAAGAATCGCCATCGCGTCGAATGGGCGCAAATCCTGCACCCAGCCGTCGACGCGCACCGACAGCGGGGCGGAATGCACGTTGACGATCAGCTGCGCGCAGTCGCGGGCATGGTCGGCCAGCTCGGCGTCGGCCGTCATCAGCGACACGCGGCCGAAGTCGCCGCCGCAGTACGCGAGGTGCGGGGTGCGGTCGGCGGTTGCGGCGGCGGGCAAGCTCTGCTCCGGAACGGACGGGGACGGGGACGGGACGCGAAGACTACACCGTCGCGGAAGTCCCCAGGATCACCGTGCTTTGGGCCGACAGCGTGCCGCCGTTGCCATGGGCGATGGCCGTCTCGCAGCCCGCCACCTGGCGCCGGCCGGCCTCGCCGCGCAGCTGGCGCACGGCCTCGATCAGCACGAAGATGCCGTACATGCCCGGATGGCAGTAGGACAGGCCGCCGCCGTTGGTGTTCACCGGCAGCCGGCCGCCGGGCGCGATGGCGCCGTCGGCCACGTAGCGCCCTCCTTCACCCTTGGGGCAGAAGCCGAGGTCTTCCAGGAACAGCAGCGTGGTGATGGTGAAGGCGTCGTACACCTGCACCACGTCGATGTCGCCCGGCAGCAGCCCGGCCATCGCGTAGGCGGCGGCGCCCGAGCGCGCGGCCCCGGTGACCGTCAGGTCGGGCATGTTGCTGATGCTGTAGTGGCCGAGGTCCTCGCCGAACCCCAGCACCGGCACCAGCGGCTTGCGCAGCGTGCGCGCGCGTTCGGCGGACGTGACGATGATCGCGCCGCCGCCGTCGGTGACCAGGCAGCAGTCGCGCACCGTCAGCGGCGAGCTCACCATGCGCGCGCGCAGCACGTCGGCCACCGTCAGCGGCTCCTTCTCCCAGGCCTGCGGGTTGAGCAGGGCCCAGGCGCGCGCCGCCACCGCGATCTCGGCCAGTTGCTCGCGCGTGGTGCCGTACTGGTGCATGTGGCGCGAGGCCGCCAGCGCGTAGGAGCTGGCGGTGTAGAGCGGCCGGTACGGCGCCTCGTACGGGTTCGCGTCGGGCGCCGCGACGTTGGCCCGGCCCATGGTGCGCTGCGTGCTCGCATAGGCGATCAGCGCCACCTCGCACAGGCCGGCTTCGATGGCCGCCTGCGCATGGGCCACCATCGACATGAAGCTGCAGCCGCCGATGTTGGTGCCGTCGTGGTAGCGCGGCCGGATGCCGAGGTACTCCGCCAGCGCCAGGGTCGGCATGCGGCTCTGCGAGGTGGTGGCGAACAGGCCGTCGACGTCGCGCAGCGACAGGCCGGCGTCGGCCAGCGCGCGCTGCGCCGCCTGGCCCATCAGGTCCAGCGGCGACAGGCCCTGCGCCACTTCGCCCAGTTCGGATTCGGCGACGCCGGCGATGGCGCAGGCGCCGCGCCGCAAGGCGGTGGCGCTCATGCGGCCTCCGGCACGAAGACGGGATACGGCGGCGCCTCGGCGCCCTGGTGCACGCGGGCGCGCACGCGCATGCCGATGCGCACCGCGTCGGCCGGCAGGTCCTCGACCCGGCTCATGAGGCGGAAGCCCTCGTCCATGTCGACCAGCACCACGTTGTAGGGCGGTTCGCCGCGCGGGGCGATGACCGTGACCGCATGCACCGTGCCCAGGCCGGCGCTGACGCGCCATTCCAGCTCGGGGTTGCCGCTACCGGGGCCCAGCACGCGCGGATAGAAGACGGCGCGGGCCGAGGCCGGATCGAACTGGTAGGCGAGTTCGCCGCGCTCGAGATGGGCGCGAAAGCGCGCCAGCGGCGACGGCGCCGCCGCTTCGGAAGATGCTGCCATGGCGTTTAGATGATGCGGTTGGCGCGGTGCTGCGCGATCTCGTCGGCGGACAGGCCGAGCAGGCCGCCCAGCACCTCGTCGGTGGAGTCGCCCAGCGTCGGCGGCGCCCGGTCGTAGACCGGCGGCGTGCCCTGCAGCCGCAGCGGGCTGGCGATGGTCGAGACGGTGCTGCCGTCGGCGCGCGGCAGGTCCACGCGCAGGCCGCGGTGCCGCACCTGCGGGTCCTCGAACACCTGGGCATAGTCGTTGATGGGGCCACACGGCACGCCGCGCGACTCCAGCCGCTCCAGCCACTCGGCGCGGCCGCGCGTAAGCATGGTGCGCGCCAGCTCCGGCACCAGGTCCTGGCGGCCGGTGACGCGGCCGGTGACCTTGGCCCAGCGCGGGTCGGCGGCCAGGTCGGGGCGTCCGAGCGCGGCACAGAACTGCTGCCACTGGCCGTCGTTGCCCACGGCCACCACGATCTCGCCGTCGGCCACGGCGAACACCTGGTAGGGCACGAGGCTCGCATGCGCGTTGCCGTAGCGGCGCGGCACCTTGCCGCTGGCGAAGAAGCCGGTGACCTGGTTACCGCCCAGCGCCACGATGCAGTCCAGCAGCGCCATGTCGATGTACTGGCCCTTGCCCGACACCGTGCGGTGCTGGAGCGCCGACAGGATGGCGATGGTGGCGTACATGCCGGTCATCACGTCGGCGATGGCGATGCCCGCCTTCTGCGGTCCGCCGCCGGGCAGGTCGTCGCGCTCGCCGGTGATGCTCATGAGGCCGCCCATGGCCTGGAACACGAAGTCGTAGCCGGGCTTGTGCGCGCTGGGGCCATCCTGTCCGTAGCCGGTGATGGAGCAGTACACCAGCCCGGGATTCACCTGCGACAGCGCAGCGTAGTCGAGGCCGTAGCGCTTGAGGTCGCCGATCTTGTAGTTCTCGATCACCACGTCGCTGACCGCCGCCAGCCGCCGCACGATGGCCTGGCCCTCGGGGCGCGAGATGTCGAGCGTGATCGACTTCTTGCCGCGGTTGGCGGCGGCGTAGTAGGTGGAGTCGCCGGCCGGCGCGCCGTCGCGCAGGATCCAGGGCGGGCCCCAGACGCGCGTGTCGTCGCCGGCGCCGGGGCGCTCGACCTTGATCACGTCGGCGCCCATGTCGGCCAGGTTCTGGCTGCACCAGGGCCCCGCCAGCACGCGCGACAGGTCGAGCACCCGCAGGTGCGAGAGGGCGCCCGGTCCCACCGGGCGCTGTTCGTCGGTTCCGCTCAAGCGCCGCCCCTTCAGTCGATCTTCACCTTGGCGTCGTTGATCACCTTGCCCCACTTGGTGAGCTCGGCGTCGACGAAGCTGGCGAACTGCGGCTGCGCCATGGTGCCCGGCTCCGCGCCGAGGCTGGCGAACTGCGCCTTGATAGCGGGGCTTCGCAGCACCTGCAGCACATCGCCGGCCAGCTTGTCGCGCAGCCTGGGCTCCATGCGGCCCGGCGCATAGAGGCCGAACCAGGCCGTGGCTTCGAAGCCCTTGAGGCCGGCCTCGTCGATGGTCGGCACGTTGGGCAGCGCCGGCGAGCGCTTGAGCGAAGTGACGCCCAGCGCCCGCAGCTTGCCCGACTGGATGTGCTGGAGCACGCCCGGCACCGAGTCGAACATGACCGGGATCTGGCCGCCCAGCAGGTCGTTCAGCGCCGGGGCCGCGCCCTTGTAGGGCACATGGACCATGTCGACGCCCGCCATCGACTTGAACAGCTCGCCGCTCAGGTGGTTGGCCCCACCCGTGCCCGCCGAGCCGAAGTTCACCTGGCCCGGATTGGCGCGCGCGTACTGCACCATCTCCTGCACCGTGCGCGCCGGGAAGGACGGATGCACCACCAGCACGTTGGGCACCGCGGCCACCAGCGCCAACGAGGTGAAGTCGGTGCGCGTGTCGTACTTGAGGCTCTTGTACAGGCCCGGATTGATCACGTGGTGCGTCGCCGTCAGCATCAGCGTGTAGCCGTCGGCCGGCATGCGCGCGAGCTGCTCCGAGAAGATGGTGCCGCTGGCCCCCGCCTTGTTGTCGACGATGACCGGCTTGCCCCAGCGGTCGCCGAGCTCCTTGGCGAGCTGGCGCGCCAGGATGTCGGTGGTGCCGCCCGCCGGGAAGGGGACGACGATCTTCACCGGCTGGGTGGGGAAGTCCTGCGCGCCGGCCGCGAAGGGCAGCGCCAGCGCGGCGGCGCCGGCCAGGGCGGCGGCGCCCAAGCGCCGGCGGGAACGGTCGGTGTTGTGCATGGTCCTTGTCTCCTGTTTCTGGTTTGGACGGCCGGCGGGCTCAGGCGGGCAGCGGCATTTCGACCATGGCCTCGCCGACCGCGACGACTTCGCCGCGCTGGTTCTGGACCTGCACGTCGAGCATGTACCAGCGGCCGCTCTGGGTGTCCTTGCAGCCCTTGATGACGGCGCTGGGGGTGATGGTGTCGCCGGGCTTGACCGGCATCTTCCAGCGCGTCTCCAGGCGTCGCTGCACGCCGCCGTGCGCATAGGCCCAGTCGGTGAGCATCTTGGTGATCACACCGAAGTTGTTCATGCCGTGCATGATGATGCCGCCGAAGTTGGTCTTGCCGAAGTCGCCCTTCATGTACTCGTCGTCGAGATGCAGGGGGTTGAAGTCGAGCGAGGCTTCGCAGAACGCGCGGATGCTCTCGCGCGTCGGCGAGAACGGGGTGCCGGTGAGCGTGTGGCCGGTGTCGAAGGTGGTGGTGGTCGTCATGGCAATGCTTCCGTTCAGGCGGGGCGGATCGTCTGGCCGCGGCCGGAGCAGATCACCTGGTTGTGCTGGTTGAAGAACACGTTGTCGTGCACCACGAACAGCCGGTCCTTCTTGATGAACTTGTCGAGGGCACGGCCTTCCATGCGGATGGTGTCGCCCGGGCGCGCCGGAATGTTGTAGCTCCAGGACTGGCCGGCGTTGACCGTGCCGGGGCTGCGCATCCAGTCGTCGGCCGGCGTGCAGGCGAACATCAGCAGGATGTGGATGGTGGGCGGGGCGATCAGGCCGCCATAGGGCGACTTCTTCGCGAACTCCTCGTCGAAGTACAGCGGGTGCATGTCGCCGACCACGCGGCAGTACTTCTGGATTGCCTCCAGCGTCAGCACGTAGGGGATGGTCTTGCGCGGCTCGCCCGGGATGATCTGCTCCCAGGTCTTGCGCAGGTTGTTGTCTTTCCAGAAGTCGGTTTCGAAGCTCTGATCGCTCATGGTGGTGCCGTGGGTTGACGAGGCGTGGACATGGTCTACAATGTCCGCTTAGCGGTTATTAATGGCCGCTGTAAGGTCATTATTGGCCGTTCAGCGGCCGCATGTCAACATCGGACCATGGCAACCCCCGAAAGCGAATCGTTCGTGCGCACCTTCGCGCGCGGCCTCAAGGTGATCGAAGTGCTGGGCCAGCGCCCCGGCGGCATGACGCTGGCCGAGGTGGCCGAAGGCGTCGCGCTGCCGCGCACGGCGGTGCGCCGCTTCCTGCTGACGCTGATCGAGCTGGAGTTCGTGCGCACCGATGGCAAGCGCTACTGGCTGACCCCGCGCGTGCTGCGCCTGGGCCTGTCGTACCTGCAGACCCTGCCCTACTGGCGCGATGCCCAGCCCGCGCTGGAGGAGCTGTGCGGACGCATCCAGCAGTCCTGCGCGCTGTCGGTCCTCGATGGCGACGAGATCGTCTACGTGCAGCGCCAGCACGCCAAGCGCATCCTGCCCATGAGCCCCTCGCTGGGCAGCCGCCTGCCCGCCCATGCGGTGTCGATGGGGCGCGTGCTGCTGGCGGGCCTGCCCGACGAGGAACTGGCGCAGTTCCTGCGCGATGCGCCACTGCCCGCGCTGACGCGGGCCACGCTGACCGACCGCAAGGCGCTGCATGCCGCGGTGCTGACGGTGCGCGACCAGGGCTGGGCCTGGGTGGACGGGGAACTCGACGAATCCATCTGCGGCCTGGCGGTGGCGGTGCGCGACCGCGCGGGCGCGGTGGTGGCCGCGCTCAACGTGAGCCTGCCGTCGGGCGAGTTCACGCAGCAACGGGCGGTGGAGACCTTCCTGCCCGAGTTGCGCATCGCTGCGTCGCGCCTGCGCGCGAACGATCGCTGATCGCTGGTCGCTGGTCGCTGGTCGCTGGTCGCTGATCGCTGATCGCCGGTCGCCGGTCACCGGTCGCGATCGCTTCGAGATTCCCTGACTTCGGCTCAGCCAGGACTTGCTTTCCCGGCGGCGGGCGCGGCGCTATCTTCCCCCGCCATGACTTCGCACGACCTCGCCCTGATGGCGGCCATCCTCGCCGGCGGGTGGCTGTTCGCCGCCGCCTTCGGCTGGCATGGCGGCGACGCGCGCCGCGACGTGGCTCTGCTCGGTGGCGCCGGCCTGTCGATGGCCACGGTCGCCGCCGCGCTGTTCGCCTTCTGAAGCGTCCGCCCCGGGGGGCCCGTTACAATGGCCCGGCATCATGTTGCGGGCCTTCACCGTCTTCCTGGCCGCACTCCTGTTCTGGTCCGCGATGACCACGCAGGAGCGGATGTTCGCAGCCCCCGCGGAGGATCGCCCTGCGGTGGCCACGCTGGTGGCCGACCGCAGCGGCGCCGCCGGCTCGGTGGACCACCACCACCTGGACGACCAGCCGGGCCAGCTGGCCGAACAGGCCGCCGACCTGCCCGCCTGGTTCCCCGCCACCTTGCGCACGGCCAGTGCAGCCGCGCCGCGACTGCGCCTAGCCGCCGCGGCCCAGGCCGGCCCGCCCACGGGCACGTCCTCCGTCCTCCTGCGCCCGCCGCGCGCCTGATGCGCGGGGCGCGCCCGCCGCGTCCCTGATTCCGCCGCCGCGCGCCACGCGCGGCTTCGCCCGCGCGCCCCGCGGGGACTTCCCTCTTCTCCATGGAAATTGCCATACTTTTCGCGCTGATCCTCCTCAATGGCGCCTTCGCCATGTCGGAGATCGCGCTGGTCACGGCGCGCCGCACGCGCCTGCAGAAATACATCGACGAGGGCGACGCCGCGGCGGCCGCCGCGGTCAAGCTGGGCGAGGATCCCACCCGCTTCCTCTCCACCATCCAGATCGGCATCACCTCCATCGGCGTGCTCAACGGCATCGTCGGCGAGGCGGCGCTGGCTGCCCCGCTGGCGCTGCAGCTCGCCGCGCTCGGCGTGCCCACGCCCTACGACGGCTACGCCGCCACCGGCCTGGTGGTGGTCACCATCACCTATTTCTCCATCGTGGTCGGCGAACTGGTGCCCAAGCGGCTGGCGCAGACCCATCCCGAGACCTTCGCCCGGGTGGTGGCCCGGCCCATCGAGTGGCTGGCGATCGCCACCAAGCCCTTCGTGCGCCTGCTGTCGGTCAGCACCGCGGGGCTTCTGCGGCTGCTGGGCGTGCGCGAATCCGCCGCCAGCTCGGTGACGGAGGAAGAGATCCACGCCGTGCTGGCCGAGGGCACCACCGCCGGCGTGATCGAGTCGCACGAGCATGCGATGGTGCGCAACGTGTTCCGCCTGGACGACCGCCGCATCGGCTCGCTGATGGTGCCGCGCAGCGACGTGGTCACCCTCGACCTGCGCCATCCGTTCGAGGCCCACCTCGCAGCCATCGAGGCTTCGGACCACGCCAACTTCCCCGTGGTCCGCGGCGGCCTGGACGACCTGGTCGGCGTGATCAACGCGCGCCAGTGGCTGGCGCGCATCGTGCGCGACGACGACCGCGACCTGGCGCGGCAGCCGCTGGAGCAGCCGCTGCACGTGCCCGAGACGGTCACCGGCATGGAGCTGCTGGAGAACTTCCGCACCTCCAACCGGCACATGGCCTTCGTCATCGACGAATACGGCGAGGTGCAGGGCATCGTCACGCTGCAGGACCTGATCGAGGCGATCACCGGCGAGTTCGTGCCGCGCGACCCGGGCAGCTCCTGGGCCCTGCAGCGCGAGGACGGCGCCTGGCTGCTCGATGGCCACATCCCGGTCCCCGAGCTGAAGGACCGCCTGGGCCTGGACGACGTGCCGGACGAGGACCGCGGGCGTTACCACACCCTCAGCGGCATGGTGATGCTGCTCACCGGCCGCCTGCCGGCCACCGGCGACCGCGTGCAGTGGGACGGCTGGAGCTTCGAGATCGTCGCCATGCACGGCAAGACCATCGACAAGGTGCTGGCCCGGAAGGACGCCGATGCGGCGGACGCCGCGCCCGCGGGCTGAGGCCATGCGCGGCGGGCCGGGCGCTGCCACCCTGGGCCTCGCCCTGCTGGGCGGCGCCTGCGGCCAGGGCTACCCCACCGATTCCGGCGTCGACGGGGAGCGGACGCCGCAGCAGCGGCT